>JBAVQV010000141.1:0-19963 GCA_049694415.1 Dehalococcoidia bacterium | reverse complement strand
TAAATTACTGGAATAAAGGTGCAGAACGACTGTATGGCTTAAGTGAGGAGGAGGCGTCTGGACAACCTCTAGGGGAACTTTATCAACATCTCTGGTTGAAACCCGAAGATGAGCAGGCTTCAGTACACGAATTGGAAACAAGAGGGTTTTGGTCAGGAGACAATATACATATAAAGCGAGATGGAGTGCGGTTATATGTTCAGTCATCAGTAAGCACGATAAAAGACAAGGACGGCAAGGTAATAGGGACGCTGGCCGTTATCCGTGACGTCACCGGGCGCACAGAATTAGACCATTTGAAAGATGAGTTCATCGGCATGATATCACACGAAATGCGCACACCGCTGACGGTTATCATAGGGGGCCTCGATACAGTCCTGAGCAAGGGTGAACTCCTTCCTCAGGATGAGATAAACGGACTTCTTAACGATGCCCTTTGCGAGGCTGTCTCGTTGTCTCACATTCTAGAGAATCTGCTTGAACTTTCCCGCACGCAGGCCAAACGGTTGTTACTCTACCCCGAGCCAATGAGAATTGAGACGCTGGCAAAGGATGTGGTTAAGGAATTCAAAGGGCAATCTGCGCACCAGTTTATACTGGATTTTCCCCGAGAGATACCGCCGGTAGAAGGCGATACGTTACGAGTCAGGCGGATATTATACAATTTGGTACAAAATGCGGTTAAGTATTCGCCCGCTGGAAGCAAGATAGAGGTCTTCGCCAGGCAGGAGCCGGATTGTCTCGTTATCGGTGTCAGAGATCAGGGTAGCGGTATATCTGCAGAGGATCAGTCCAGGCTTTTTCATTCTTTTGAGCGGTTGGGGTTAGATCAATCCGGTAAGATTAAAGGAAGCGGATTAGGACTCATGGTGTGCCACCGCCTGGTGGAAGCTCATGGTGGAAAAATCTGGGTTGAATCAGCGCCTGAGAAAGGCTCTACCTTCTACTTTAGCTTGCCTTTAGTACGGCGTGAGGAATGAGAGCATCTAACAAATCTCGCCTGTAACGTTCTACCTGAATCAGTACTTCTATCAGGTTAATTATTCCTGGCGAGTGTATTTCCCCAAAAGAGTTAGACCAGAGCCTGCTCCTTCGTCAAAATATCATAACTATTTAACTTTCTGCCTTCTTATTATATTACTATTCCATATCTCGCATGATAAGATTTTTGCAATTGCTATTAGTGACTGACACGTCTCAATAACAGGCAGCAATCTCAATAACAGGCAGCAATCAATAAGAAAAGGTTTAAGAAGAGGTGAGAGTATTTAACGTAACGTGTAAGAAGTTTTAGACAACTGTTAACAATACACAGATTAAGGACGTGTCGATGTCGCAGGCAACACATTTTAGGAGGTAACTACATTGAAAAGGTTTGTTTTTCTTTCTTTATCACTACTGCTACTACTGATTCTCATACCGGGTTGTATTACAGTTCCAGCGCCGTCACCAAATCCTATCCCACCGGTTATCATGGAATTTGGCAATAATCCATCTACGATTGATGCCGGTGGCACGTCAATCTTGTTTTGGGCTGTTACCGGGGCTACATCGGTGAGCATAGACCAGGGTATAGGTCAGGTTAATGTTGCGGGGACCAGGGTGGTATCACCGACTACATCCACTGTGTATACTATAAGTGCTACCAATTCCTCTGGTACCATCACCAGATCAGCGGTGACTACTGTCAACTCAGCACCACCCCCTCCTGTGCCTATGCCATTCGCGGTAACCAGTGTTATAGCCAATACTTCGCCATCAACCTTCACCGGTGCTTGTCCCAAAACCTTCACCTTTTACGCTACTATCACTGCCAACGGTCCTGGCACAGTTACTTATAGGTGGGAAAGAAGCGATGGCGGATATAGTGATATCCAAAGCATCACCTTTTACGAAGCAGGTACAAAAACAACAACATTGCAGTGGGAATTGAGTGGATCGGCTTCCGGTTGGCATCGTATCCACGTTTTGACTCCATATGATGCAGCATCGAATCCGGTATATTACACACTCAACTGTAGTGGTGGATCATTGGTGACAGGCATCATTGTGGGTGTTGATCAGTACCCATTCACCGGTCCTTGTCCCAAGACCATTCACTTTTGGGGAATTATCGCCGCCAATGGTCCTGGTACAGTTACTTACAGGTGGGAGAGAAGCGATGGTGCTACTGCTCCGGAGACCATCACTTTCACTGCCGCTGGTTCGCAGGCCGTCACTAACCTATGGACACGGGGCGAAGGTACTGGATGGCAACGCCTCCATGTTCTCACGCCCAATGATGCGGTATCGAGTCAAATCGACTTTGCAGTGACGTGCTACGAACTGTCTCAATAGAAGACATATTTCCTCACGCCTGGGTATGATTAGGAGAGACTGAATTTGCTGCCATTGGTGGCCACAAAGTCGTCACCAATGGCAGCAAATCTAATCAGCATTAATAAGGTGTTCAGTTCAGCCATCAGTGAGCATAATTTGTCCTCGGTGTGGATCGTCCCTCTCATTATTCCTGACGAGTATATTTCCCCAAAAGACTTAGACCAGAGCCTGCTCCTTCGTTAAAAATATCATAACTATTTAACTTTATGCCTTCTTATTATATTACTAATCCATATCTCGCATGATAAGATTTCGTAATTGCTATTAGTGACTGACACGTCTCAATCACAGGCAGCAATCAATAAGGAAAGGTTTAAGAGGAGGTTAGAGTATTTAACGTAACGTATAAGAAGTTTTGGACAACTGTTAACAATACAAAGATTAAGTACGTGTCGATGTCGCAGGCAATATATTTTGGAGGTAACTATATTGAAAAGGTTTGTTTTTCTTTCTTTACTACTACTACTGATTCTCATCCCAGGTTGTATTACAGTTCAAGCCCCGGCACCAAACCCTATCCCACCGGTAGGAACGTCACCGGTTATCATAGAATTTAGCAGTTATCCATCTGCGATTAATTCTGGTAGCCCGGCAACCTTGTTTTGGAATGTTACCGGGGCTACATCGGTGAGCATAGACCAGGGTATAGGTCGCGTAGGTTTTGTGGGAATCAAGGTAGTGTCACCGGCTACATCCACTGCGTATACTATAAGTGCCACCAACTCTGCTGGTACCGTTACCGGATCAGCGGTGACTACTGTCAACTCAGCACCACTACCCCCTGCGCCTATACCGTTGACTGGTATCACCGTGGGTGTTATGCCAGGTGAAAGTGGGTCAATGGTCAAGAGCGGTAGGACCTATACCAGGTTGCCTGCTGTCTGTGTTGGGGACAATGGAGCCGACCTTGCCAGCCGCGCTTTCTTAAGCTTCGATATTTCGTGGATCCCCAGCAATGCAGTGATAGACGAGGTGGTCCTGAATCTAGGCGGGTATACGTCAACCGGTTTACCGACATATACGGATCCAGCCAACGGCCCCCAGTACGGCAACTTTGGAGCGCTGGAGATTTACAGGTACCAGTATGGTACATATGAAAATCTCGATACACTCGCCTATAACGGACAGGGGGAGCTGGTGGCCTCGGGTAAAATAACCAGCTATCCGCTCATCTCGCCCTGGAACTTAGCAATCAAGGATCCTGCAAGCGGAAAGTCCAGTGTCCAGGGGTTAGTCATAGCCGGGCAGCCCAGGTTCCAGTTAAGGATGCAATTTTTCACGTCCACTAACTGGAATGGTGTGGCAGACACGCTGTGCTTTGACAGAGCCACGTTGACGGTCAAGTACCATTTGCCTTGAAGAACCACATCCTCGTTCAGCCGCAATCAATAATAAAAAATAGAAAGGAGAATTCACAAATGTCAATCGCACGTGTCACTGAAATCAAAGCGTCTTCCACAAAGAGTTTCGACGATGCCATCAAGTTAGGCATTGCTCGCGCTGAAAAAACTCTTACGCATGTACAATCTGCATGGATCGAGAATCAGGAAATTCTACTCGGTAAGAAAGGACAAATCGCTGAGTACCGGGTCCAAATGAAAGTAACGTTTATTCTCGAAGAGTAAATAGTGTTCAGCGAATTTGTCACCTAAATTTGCTGCTGCCGTTAGAGGCCGTAAAGTCGTCTCCAATGGCAGCAGCAAATTTAAATCCAGCATTTAAGGTGTTCAGCTCCGCCACCAGTGAGCGTAATTTGTCCTCGGTATGAATCCTTCCCTCTCATTATTCCTGACGAGTGTGTTTTCCCAAAAGACTAAGACCAGAGCCTGCTCCTTCGTCAAAATATCATAACTATTTAACTTTCTGCCTTCTTATTATATTACTAATCCATATCTCGAATGATAAGATTTTTGCAATTGCTATTAGTGACTGACACGTCTCAATAACAGGCAGCAGTAAGAAAAGGTTTAAGAAGAGGTTAGAGTATTTAACGTAACGTATAAGAAGTTTAAGACAACTGTTAACAATACAAAGGTTAAGGACCTGTCGATATCGCAGGCAATATATTTTTGGAGGTAACTACATTGAAAAGGTTTGTTTTTCTTTCTTTATCACTACTGCTACTACTGATTCTCATACCGGGTTGTTTTACAGTTCCACCGGTAGGAACGCCACCGGTTATCATAGAATTTAGCAATAATCCATCTACCATTAATGCCGGTGGCACGTCAACTCTGTTGTGGAATGTTACTGGAGCTACATCGGTGAGTATAGACCAGGGTATAGGCCAGGTTGATGTTGCGGGGACCAGGGTAGTATCACCAACTAAATCCACTGTTTATACCATAAGTGCCACCAATTCCTCTGGTACCGTCACCAGATCAGCGGTGACTACGGTCAACTCAGCATCACCACCACCCCCTGTTCCGACCTCATTCTCGGTGACCGGTATCATAGCCAATACTGAGCCATCAAACTCAACCGGTTGTTTCAACCTTTACGCTAATATCACTGCCAATGGCCCCGGCACAGTTACTTACATCTGGGAATCAACCGATGGCGGCGGATATAGTTATACCTGGAATATCACATTTCCCACAGCCGGTACGCAAAAAATAACATTACCGGTGGAAATGAGTGCATTGCCTTCCGGTCTGTATCGAGTCCACGTTTTGACTCCCAATGATGTAGTATCGAATTCGACATATTACACAACCTGTGCGCCCTAATATCGTAACGTATAAGAAGTTTAAGGCAATTGTTAACCCCACACGTTTTACTGCGTTATGATTGGTTGATTCACTACGAAGATGCTAATTTTAAATAATGAATTGTTGATTTGACTAGGCTTTTTTTGTTAAGGAATCCAGGGCTGCCCGTGCCGCTAGAGGGACTTGTAACGATTGCCCCGTGTCCTCAAGTGCTAGTAAGACCGGCCTCAGCACCGTGCCAAGATTCCCCTTGTTCATATCGTGTAGGACATGATGGATACCCTCACATAGCCAGGATGAATTCGAATTCTTGACTAACGCCTCTAGTATCGGGACTATCGCCTTGCGTCCTATCCGAATTAATCCCTCAGCAGCCAACCAACGAACATCAAACATCTCGTCTTCTAAGGCTTTTAGCAGTGCTTGGATTGAGGAAGAACTGCCGATCTGGCTCAAGGATTTAGCCGCTTCCCACCGCACCCAGCAGTTCTCATTCGACAGTGCTTTTGTCAACGGAGCTATGGAGTGCCGCCGGTAATCAACAAGCTGCTGACGTGCCTTCACACGTACTATCCCATCTTTACTTGCAAGATCGGCGATTAACGATGAGATAGTTGCTTTGGAGGCCTTGCTATTCGTGACTAAATTGGTCTTTGATGGATTATTCTGCTTCTTGCTCATAATTTTAGCTTACCTACTTGACATTATACTTACTTGAAATAAAGGGCACAATGAGAATTATTCTGATCATAGTTTCAAGATATTCCATTTTGTGGTTGATACCAAAAAGGCCTGAAGAGTAGCATTATTGAATGGCAGAACAACAGGCCTATACCGCTTATACGTGTCAACCGCATCATAAAATCACTGCAGTTTAACAATAACTATTTATACCTTTCGATCTCCAATCAAACACTTCAAAATAGTCTATTTCATCAATCGACCGCGGGAGAAACCGCCAAATATCATAAGTATTTAATATATCCCACCCAGATTATATAACTATTATATGTTTATGCTGCTATTATTTATCTAATAATAATCACAGGAGGTAAATAGCATGGGAGTAAGAGTTCAACTCGAATTATCAGACGAAGAGGATAGGACCGTGGAGGTTTACAGAATCGAACACAAAAAGAAAAACAACGAGGAAGCTATCAAAGAAATTATTAAGCAGTACAAGCCCCTACAAGAGTACAAGGAAAAAAATAAAACGAGTTGGTGGAAAAAATTATAGTGCAATAAAAGCCATAAATGAAGACCAGACCATCTAACAAGGATTTCAACTTAAAAGTTTATTTATTAAAAAGGAGGACACCATGAATATCTTATTAATTATCGGTATTATTCTCCTGGTATTATGGTTGCTGGGTTTATTAGCCCTTCCGTCTTTGGGCGGACTGATCTATATAGCACTTGTTATTGGAATCATTCTCATCATTATCTGGTTGCTACGAAGGGTATTTAGGCTTTTTTAAACATATGTTATTTACATTAATCTATGCCTAAAACGAAGGTATGAGTTTCAAATATCTGATGCAACGCTGGAATCAAGTTGTTTCTTATTAAACACAAGTTCGATAACTGTCCACACTTGTCCGACATAAGCAAGTCTGGCAACCCTGTTATTCTCGCAATTCCTGACCACCGAGAGGTTCGTAGAGGCATATTACGAAGTCTAATTCGCCACGCAGGATTGACTGTTGAAGAATTTAAGTCGTTACTTAAAGATTGAATGATAGGCTAAAAGTTCTTCTTTGCGTCCAGTGAGCCCCACCATCGAATTGGCGTTTCCTGGTTTTCCCTAATTGGCCAACCCCTTTTAGAACATATTCTTATCTGCCGTACAAAGGTCTAAACGCGCATTCAATCAATCCCTGGTAGCCCCTTTCCCATTTCGAAAAGACAGTAGTTTCGCCGATTCGTGGAAAAATGTAACAGTTTTTAAATGTTTTTTGTACTTAATTTTATAACTTTTTAATGAAACATTATATACAATCCGCATTACAGAGATGATAGAATATTACGGGCTGACTTTACCGTGATATTCAGAGGATTAGTTTCCCGGCATACTATTTTGAAGTAAGGAGGTTTAGAAGGTGACCTGGAGAGACGAATACAAATCGAAGCTATGCAGCTATCAGGAAGCAGCGAAGCTGGTTCAATCTGGCGACCGGTTCTTCACCCCACTTGGCCTCGGTGAGCCGTCCACAGCCATGATTGATGCCATCGCCGACAGGAAGGATGAACTCGAGAACGTCGACTATATATCGTCGCTCGTCTTTCATCTGTACAAGATTTTCAATCCCGAGTACAGGAAATCCTTCCACTTGGTAAGCGGTTTTTACGACGTGCTTACAATGTCGCAGCATGAAGCTGGAGATTCAACATATGTTCCGGTGCAAAGCTCCAATGTTGGTTGGGTAGCAGCCAAGCGGCAGAAGATCTTCCCACAGAGGCAGGGCATTATCACACAGGTTACGCCTCCGGACGAACATGGATTTGTGTCGCTCGGTCTTGACCTGTTCTACACGTCGGATATCATCGACCAGGCTGATTATGTCATCGGCGAGGTCAATCCCAAGATGCCGTGGACATACGGCGATACGACCTATCATATAAGCCGGTTCGACAAGTTTGTTGAGACGGACGAACCTCTGTTTGCGCCTCCGCTGCCCGAGCCATCGGAGGTGCATAAAAAGATTGCCGAGAATGTAGTAAGCTTGCTCAAAGACAGGGATTGTATCCAGGTTGGAATAGGCGCCGTTCCGGGGCAAATATCCAAGCTTCTTGCCGACAGCGGCCTCAAGGACCTGGGACTTCACTCCGAAATGGCGCCCATAGGCACCAACCGGCTTGTGGAGAATGGCGTCGTCACCTGTAAATATAAACAGGTTCATAAAAATAAGTTAGTTATGGCCTTTGCCTTTGGCGACCAAGAGCTTTACGACTTTTTGGGCGACAATCCCATGGTCGAGTTCTATTCTGCCGCTTATTGCAATTCGATTCCTCTGCTGGTTCAGGAGAAGAACCTGGTGGCTATAAACGGCTCTATCGAGGTCGACCTTGTAGGGACTATCGCCTCGGAGTCTTTCGGCGATACAATGCGTTCCGGCACAGGCGGACAGCTCGACTTTGTAATCGGCGCTTACTGGTCTGAAGGAGGCAGGGCGATAAATATTCTGCCCAGTACTGCTAAGGGCGGGACTGTATCGCGCATCGTACCTTACCTGACACAAGGAGCTAGAGTGACAGTGCCCAGGCATTATGCCCAGTACGTAGTTACTGAGTGGGGGATTGCCGACCTGGCACCACTGGATGAAAGAGAGCGTGCCCTGGCTCTTATCGAGGTCGCACATCCCAAGTTCAGAGATGAGCTTTTACAGGCAGCCAAGAAGAGGCTTCGGTTTTAAGTAATAAGGTTAGGATATAGGAGGAACTATGTGGCGGTGCACAGTATGTCAGCATATTGGCCTTGAGGAGACAACCCCGGTCCAGTGCCCGGTCTGTGATTCTCCCAAAGAGAAGTTTGTTCCCTATCAACCTCCGGTGGGAGGAGCTAAAACCTGGCAGAACTTGAGAGACGCCTTCGTCGGAGAGTCACAAGCACATGTCAGAGACCTGGCTTTTGCCAGGCAAGCTTCGGCAGAGGAATTGCCACAGATTGCCAAGCTTTTCCGAGCCATTGCCGCTGCCGAGGAAGTACATGCCTACAACAATCTCCGATTACTGGGTTTGGTCAGAGATACCCAGGAAAACCTGGATACCGCCTTTCAGAGAGAAAATCTGGCCGAGACTAAAATGTATCCCAAGTTTATTGCGGACGCTAACGAGGAAAATGCTCCTGAAGCGGGGGTGAACTTCAGCCAGGCTCGAGATGTGGATGGCGTGCATGGTAAGCTTTATCAAAAAGCGGCTCAACATCTAACGGTGGATACGGAGACCACTTACTACGTATGCCAGGTCTGCGGCTATGTCTCCGATGGACTGCTGCCTGATCAGTGTCCTATTTGTGGTGCTCCCAAAGACAAGTTCAAGAAGATAGACTAAAAGATATTTTTCATCTGATATCTATTATCTATGGTGGTTGATTGGGCCTGCGCCGGTGCACGGCCGACGGCCATCGAAATTTTATATCCTGCCGAAGCGCCGCTGGCGGCTCATATAAGTAGCCAGAGCCTTATCAATTTCTGCCCTGTCAAAATCAGGCCAGAGCACGTCAGTAAAGTAGAGTTCACTGTAAGCAGCTTGCCACAGGAGAAAATTACTCAGACGTGTCTCACCGCCAGTGCGAATGATTAAGTCGGGGTCCGGTATATCGGGCGCATAAAGATATTCTTTAAATGAATCCTCATCCACGTCTTCCGCAGAAATCCGGTCAGATAGAAGACGGCGGGCTGCCCCTACGATCTCGGCTCTGCCACCGTAGTCGAAGGCCATACTGAGTGTCCCCCCGGTATTATTCTTGGTTAGTTCCATAGCTCTTTTTATCTTTTGCTGCAGCTCTGGAGATAGAGCATCAAGCCTTCCCAAATGTCTAACCCGAATATTCTTCTCATGAAGACGCTTGATTTCAGTGTCGAGCCTAGCACTCAAAATTTTTAACAGTCCCCTGACCTCGCTACTGGGGCGGTTCCAGTTTTCGGTAGAGAAGGCAAACAGGGTAAGATATTTTATTTTATAGTCCGCAAAAATTTTGGAAACCAGACGAATGTTTTCTGTCCCGACTCGATGTCCTTCTAAACGCGGCAGGCCGCGCTGCTTCGCCCATCTGCCGTTACCATCCATGATAATCGCCACATGTTGCGGCAAATTACTGGCCTGGTCAATTTTAGTCCTTATCATCTTTCAATTTCGAGCTAGATAAAATGTTCGGAACAGGCAATGGCGACCAAAATTAAGGAGAAATACCCTCAGATTCTTTAGTATACTATATCATTTTCAGAATATAAAAAATATGGCGCTACGTAGCTCATCACGGCCTAACAACTCCGAGAATCTTGAGTTGCGTATCCTGCCTCCAGCGATATATACTTTGATGTTGTTTTCCGGTCAAAATCAATAAATCTGTTTAGGAGGTAAGCGATGAATTTTTCCCTGGACGAATTTTCTTTGAAAGGCAAAGTAGCCCTGGTAACCGGCGGCAGCCGCGGCATCGGGAAGGCTATTGCTATTGGACTGGCCAACGCCGGCGCTGACGTGGCTTTAGCCAGTCGGAAATTACCAGACCTTGAGGAGGCAGCCAAAGAGGTAAAAGGCACGGGGCGGAAGTCGTTAGCTGTAGCGGCACACGTGGGCAAACTTGAAGAGATAAATAACCTGGTCAGTAAGGTCAAAGGAGAGTTTGGCAGAATTGATATCCTGGTAAATAATGCGGCTACCAACCCGACTATGGACCAGGCCATTGATGTTGAGGAGCGAGCCTGGGATTCCATCATGAATCTAAATCTGAAGGGTCTGTTCTTTTTGAGCCAGGCGGTGGCCAGAGTGATGAGGGAGCAAGGCGGTGGCAAGATTATCAATGTTGCCTCCGTGGCTGGGATTACCCCTGATATTCTGTCTATCTACTCCATAAGTAAAGCCGGGGTGATTATGGCAACAAAGACGATGGCGCAGCAATGGGCTCAGTACAATATCAGGGTGAATGCCATAGCACCGGGGCTGACCAAGACCCGCTTCAGTGAAGCTCTGTGGAGCAACCAGGACATTCTGCAGGGTGCCCTGCTGGGGACTCCACTGCGGCGTGTGGCCGAGCCTGAGGAAATGGTAGGAGGCGTAATTTTCCTGGCCTCTGATGCTTCCAGTTATGTCACCGGTCAGATTCTGGCCATAGATGGCGGCGCCGTCATATAAGGAGAATAGTAATGAAATTCGAAACAATTCTATATGAGAAGAAGGATAACGTTGCCTGGATAACCCTTAATCGGCCTGAGAAGTATAATGCTCAAAATCAGACCTTGCGCAGTGAGGTTGTCGCTGCACTGGAGGATGCTAAGGACGACGATGGGGTGCTGGTTATCGTGCTCACCGGTGCAGGCGACAAGGCTTTCAGCGCCGGTGCTGATATCAGCAATTTTCTTGATTGGACTACAATCAGCGTTATCACATCGAACAAGGGGGCGAAGCGGCCATATAATTTCATAAGGGAAATCCCCAAGCCGGTGATCGCTATGGTGAACGGTCTCGCCTTAGGTGGTGGGTGTGAACTGGCTATGTCCTGCGACATGATTATAGCTTCTGAAAACGCTCGATTTGGGCAGCCGGAGATCAGCGTCGGCGTCATACCCGGCGGTACCGGGACCCAGATTTTGCCAAGGCTTGTAGGGGAGAAGAAAGCGCGGGAGATGATTTTCACCGGCGACCCTATTTCCGCGGAGGAAGCTCTGCGGCTCGGCTTAGTCAATAAGGTTGTTCCGCCGGACAAGTTGAGAGAGGCAGTAGAAGAGGTCATAAAGAAGCTTAAGAGCAAGAGCCCGGCTATTTTGAAATTCGCTAAGCTTGCCGTCAATAAGTCTTTGGAGACTCCGCTTTCAGTCGGCATTGAGTGCGAAGCGGACCTGTTTGCCATGTGTTTTGGCACTCAGGACCAGAAAGAAGGCGCCAAGGCTTTCTTCGAGAAGCGGCCGGCTAAGTACACGGGGAAATAGGTCCTGACCGGATTACAGCGATGGTGAGCAGAACGGAATAACAGTATCCGCTCATGGTGAGCTTGTCGAACCATAGCGGAAACAGAAGCTGTTCGTGGTCGGCCAAGCAGAAACCGCTGATTAATTAAGATTACAGCGATAACAGATAGTGACATCTCCGTAATCTCTTTACCCCTTATTCATCTCTCCTGAGCTTTTGTCTTTCTATTCTATATAGGGTGGCGTCGCCGATACCGAAGTGGTGGGCAATCTCGTGTTGTACCACCCTGCCGATTTCGGCTTCGATTTCTTTGTCGGAGCGACATTTCAACTCGATAGGTTTCTGAAAGACGGTTATCTTATCCGGTAGAACCAGGTTGTAGCCGCTATCTCGCCTGGTCTGAGGTACTCCTTCGTAGAGACCTAGTAGCTGTGACCTGTATCTTAGGCCGAATCTCCTCATTTGGCCTGGATTGGGCCAATCTTCAACCAGCACGTCTACATTTTCCAGTTTGTTTTTGAATTCCGCTGGCAGTGACTCGATGGCTCTGAAGACCAGGGCTTCGAATTCTTGCCGGTCCATGTTCCCATTATACACCGCCGTAGTCTAGTTTCGTAATGAGCTTACCTAACCCCTGTAGGTAGCTGAATGTGGGGGCAGACCTTCAGGTCTGCCCGCTAAAGCACAACCAAGTATTTTGGACGGGCCTAAAGGCACGTCCCTGCATTTACTTTCTGTCATTCTGAGAGAGCGGAACGACCGAAGAATCTTACCCAAGATGAACCCGCAAAGCGCTGGATTATTCGCTACGCTCAGAATGACAATAGGGAAGGCTCAGAATGACACGACACAGGCGCTTGAGGTTGACGGGATGGCCTTTAGGGGATAAAATCAGCCTGTTATGTCTGCTAAATACAATCCACACGAAATAGAGAAGAAATGGCAGGAGAAATGGGCGGCCGACCGACTTTATGAGGTCAAGGATGACGACAGCCGACCTAAGTTTTATGCCTTAACCATGTTTCCGTATACCTCCGGTGATCTTCATATCGGGCACTGGTATGCTATGGCGCCCTCAGATGTCCAGGCCAGGTTCAAACGGATGCAGGGCTATAATGTGCTCCACCCAATGGGCTTCGATGCCTTTGGGCTGCCGGCGGAAAACGCAGCTATCAAACACGGCATCCATCCTTACAACTGGACGATGGACAATGTCGAGAACATGCGCCGCCAGCTCAGGAGCATCGGGGCTATTTATGACTGGAGCCGTGAGGTAGTTACCTGCCTCCCCGAATACTATAAGTGGACTGAGTGGTTTTTCCTCAAGCTTTATGAAACTGGTTTGGCTTATCGGGCTAAAGCGCCGGTCAACTGGTGTCCCACATGTCAGACGGTGCTGGCTAATGAACAGGTGGTTGGCGAAGGCTCATGTGAGCGCTGCGGCACGGCTGTACTTAAGAAGATGCTGGAGCAGTGGTTTTTCCGTATTACCAAATATGCCGACGAGCTTCTGGATTTCAGCAAAATAGACTGGCCCGAGCGCATAGAAATCATGCAAAACAACTGGATCGGTAAGAGCACGGGTGCAGAGATTTCCTTCGGGCTGGAGCATAAGGGCGTCGATACCAGGGAGATAAGTGTATTTACCACCCGCCCTGACACTATATTCGGGGTGACCTTCTTTGTCCTGGCGCCGGAGCATCCACTGGTGCCGCTGCTGACTACACGGGAGCATAAGGCTGAGGTGGAGGCCTATATCCTTCAAACGCAGAGACAGACTGAGATTGAAAGAACTTCTGCGGAGCGGGAAAAGACCGGCGTTTTCCTCGGTAGCTATGTCATCAATAAGCTGAATGGCCAGCCGGTACCCATCTGGATTACAGACTATGTGCTGCTCAGCTACGGGACAGGGGCGGTTATGGGTGTGCCGGCGCACGACCAGCGCGACTTCGAGTTTGCCAAGAAGTATGGATTGCCCATACGGGTGGTTATCGCTCCTCCGGACTGGTCTGGACAGGAATTGGAGTGCGCTTATACTGAAACCGGGACTATGGCGAACTCCGGGCAGTTTGATGGCCTGCCCAGCGACCAGGGATTTGAAGCCATCTGCGATTATATGGAGAAAAAAAGGTGGGGTAAGCGGGCTGTTACATACCGGCTGCGCGACTGGCTCATCTCCCGGCAGCGCTACTGGGGGGCGCCGATTCCGATGGTGTATTGCGATAAATGCGGCATCGTGCCGGTTCCGGAGAAAGACTTGCCTGTTTTGCTGCCTCCTCATGCCGAGTTCAAACCAACCGGTGAGTCGCCGCTGAAGTACTGCGAGTCTTTTGTTAATACCACCTGTCCCAAGTGCTCCTCGCCGGCAAAGCGAGAGACCGATACCATGGACACCTTCATGTGCTCCTCATGGTATTTCCTGCGCTATACCAGCCCCGGCGTTGATAATCATCCTTTTGATAAGGCTAAGCTGAAGCACTGGATGCCGGTGGACTTATATACCGGCGGTGCTGAACATGCCGTCATGCACCTTCTTTATTCCCGCTTCTTCATCAAGGCGATTAGAGATATGGGGCTGGTGAATTTCGGCGAGCCGTTCATAAAGCTGTTCAATCAGGGAACCATAATTTATCAGGGCGACAAGATGAGCAAGTCCCGGGGCAATGTAGTCACGCCCGATGTCTACGTCTCTGACATTGGAGCTGATGCCGTTCGGGCTTACCTAATGTTTATCGGGCCCTGGGAATTGGGTGGTGAGTGGAGCGACCAGGGCATCGTTGGCATGAGCCGCTGGGTGAACCGTGTTTGGAACCTGGTGATGGCCGGCTATGCGGATAAGAAAGTTGACCCTGATGCAGAAAAAGAGCTGAGCCGCCTGATCCACCAGACCATCAAGAGGGTGACCAATGACATGGAGCGGTTCCGCTTCAACACCATGCTGGCGGCGCTGATGGAGTTCACCAACTATCTGGGCAAGGTGCAGGATGGGGGCATGGTGTCCGTTGCTTTGTGGAACGAAGCCATAACCGATTTGCTGCTGCTCCTGGCGCCGACGGCACCGCATCTTACCGAGGAGCTGTGGGAAAAGACAGGCCATCCTTATAGCATTCACAATCAGCCCTGGCCCAAGTGGGATGAGGAATTGGCCAAAGAAGATGAGGTAACACTGGTAATACAGATCAATGGCAAGCTGCGGGACAGGGTTACCGTTCCGGTATCCATTACCGAGGCTGAGGCTAAAGAGCTGGCGCTGAGCCGGGAACGGATACAAGCCTACGTTAAGGACAACAAAGTTGCCAAGATTATCTACGTCCCGCAGCGGCTGGTTAATATAGTGGTGGGGTAGTTGTTTAAGCTAGTTTTTTTACCTGTGTCGGTACCAGGTTGCGCTTTTTGGAGAGGTTTTTGAATGATTCAGCCTGGTGATGTTATTTCTTACTTAGAAATGTGCAGGAAAGAGGGTGTGAATCTTCAAAGAGGAATGAATTTTCACCTGCATGGCGAATTCAGTGTCATACTTATGAGTTTACGAAAAGGTGCTCCGTATGCAGACAGAGTTAAGGATGATGGAAGAGTTTTGATTTATGAGGGCCACGACATTCCTAGACGAAATGCCACTCAGGATCCTAAAATGCTTGATCAACCTATGACTAATCCTAGTGGCACGCTCACTCAGAATGGTCTGTTTTACCAAGCAGCGATGAAATACGAAAGCGGTTCAGCACACCCCGAGCTTGTGAAGGTTTACGAGAAGATTCATTCTGGCATTTGGGTTTACAATGGTTTTTTTAAACTAGTCGATGCTTGGCAAGAAGAAAGTGGCGCTCGAAGAGTTTTCAAGTTCAAATTAGAGGCGGTGGAGGATATAGGACAAAGTACTATCGAGCAGAAAAAAATTGACCGTACCCGACTCATCCCCGCGTGGGTCAAGTTAGAAGTCTGGAATCGTGACAAGGGGCAGTGCGTTATTTGCACTAGTAAGGACAATCTGCATTTTGATCATATTATTCCTTACTCTAAGGGCGGCTCTTCCTTGGTGGCAGAGAATATTCAACTGTTGTGCGCAAGGCATAATTTAGCTAAGAGAAATAGAATAGAATGATGATATTCATGGCGCACTGTTGTGTGTTTCGTTAGGGTTCACTTGGTTAAGAAATTAGGGGGATGAAAATCGTATTGACAGTCATATTGTGCATCCTGGCATTTCCTATCTTCTGGGTGACCGTGGCCAAGATAGTCAGGAAGCTGGTTCATTTTCCGGCGCCGGCGTTTATAGGGCGGCTGCTGGACAGCGGTTACAGGAGAAAGATACAGCCGCCGGATCAGTTAATAGAACGCAGCGGGATAAAGAAGGGCATGCAGGTTCTGGACCTTGGCTGCGGCAGCGGAGCCTTTACTACTTTTCTCGCTCGGGCAGTTGGCCAAAAAGGCAAGGTTTATGCTCTGGATATTCAAGCGGATATGTTGAAACAGCTCGAGAATAAGCTGTCCAAGCCTGAGAACAAGGATATTAAGAACATTAAGCTTATCGAGGGCAATGCTTATGAACTGCCGTTTGAGGACAGCTCTCTGGATTTGGTGAATATGGTGACTGTTCTTCAGGAGATACCGGACAGAAGCGGAGCTTTGCAGCAGGTCAAGAGGGTATTGAAACCGGGCGGTTTATTTGCGGTAACGGAACTGTTCCCCGACCCCGATTATCCCTGGAAGTCTACTACAGTAAAGTTAGGTAATGAAGCCCGTTTTGTTGTTGATAAAATTTCGGGTAATTTTTTCAATTATACGGTGAGATTCAGGAAACCATAAGGGTGTTGCTGGTAAAGCTGATTATCTTTGTGGTCGCGAATGCGGGCATCCTCTTTGTATCATGGAAACCATTAAGCAATCCGCGCTCGCATGGTTTCTACCGATTCTTCGCCTTTGAGTTTACCTTAGCTCTGATACTACTGAATTCGGAGAATTGGTTTAGAGACCCGTTCTCCATCCATCAAATTGTTTCCTGGTTGCTGTTGTTCGTCTCAATCGTCCTGGTGGCGCACGGAATCTATCTACTACGTGTGGTGGGTAGACCGAAAAGTGGGATTGAGAGCACGACCGCGCTGGTGATAGTGGGAGCATATAAGTATATTCGTCATCCTCTTTACAGTTCGTTGCTGTTTCTTGCCTGGGGAGTTTTCTGTAAAGCCCCGTCAATTCCTGGTGGTATTTTGGCCGCCGTAGCCACAGCCTTTTTGGTAACCACTGCCAGGATTGAAGAGTCGGAGAATGTCCAGAAGTTCGGCGTTGAATATGCTGCCTATATGAAAACAACCAGGATGTTCATACCAGTTCTATTTTGAGTAAAGCTGGTGTTGGTGTGTTAGAATAGTGGGCGGTGGATATAGAGGCAAACATCAGAGAAGCGCAAAGGCGAATTGCATGGGCTTGTGAGCGAAGCCACCGGTTGCCCGATGAGATAACGCTGGTGGCGGTTACCAAGGGGGTTGGGGTTTCAGCCATAAGGGCGGCTTTCGAATACGGGATTAAGGATTTCGGCGAGAACCGAGTCCAGGAGGCGGAAGGGAAGATAACACAGCTTACAGACTTAAAGCCGGCTGTTACCTGGCACATGGTGGGACATCTCCAGAGCAATAAGGCTAAGATTGCCGTGGATCTATTTGACATAATCCACAGTGTTGATTCTATTAAGCTGGCTGAGATTTTGAACCGGCGGGTGGAAAAACTCCTGCCTGTTTTGCTTGAGGTAAACGTTTCCGGGGAAACGACAAAGGGCGGGCTACATGTGGGCGAAATTGCAGCGGCAGTAAAGGAGATAAGGCAATTGTCTAATTTGAAGGTGAGGGGGCTGATGACTGTGGCTCCATTCGTGGCTGACACTGAAGAGGTTCGCCCGGTGTTCCGGAAGCTGCGGGAGCTTCGAGATTCGTTAGGGCTGGAGCATCTGTCTATGGGTATGACCGATGATTTTGAGGTAGCGGTTGAGGAGGGGGCGACCATGCTAAGGATAGGTCGAGCTATATTCGGCGAGAGGAGACAGCAATGAAGATAAGTTTTATCGGCGGCGGCATGATGGGGGAAGCCATGGTTAAGAGCCTGTTGGCAAAAGGGGTGGCTAAACCAGGAGACATCATTGCCAGCGATGTCAGCCAAGTCCGACGTGATATCTTGAAAAAGAATTACGGTACCAAGGCTGTAGCCAACAATAAGGAAGCAATAAAGGGGGCTGAAGTCGTTGTTCTGGCGGTGAAGCCTCAGGAACTGGGCAAAGTACTTGGCGAGTTGAAAGGTCTGACGCCCAAGCAAGTCGTATTGTCTATAGTGGCTGGAGCTACTCTGGAGAGCCTTCATGCAGGGTTGGGCCATACCTGCCTGGTCCGGGCGATGCCTAACATGCCGGCCCTGATCGGTGAAGGCATGACGGTGTGGACAGCTACTCCCGAGGTGAATAAAAAGCAGAAGGAGATGGCACAATCAATTCTGGCTGCTCTGGGTAAAGAGATCCATGTCACCAGTGAGAAATACATAGATATGGCGACGGCGTTAAGCGGCAGCGGCCCGGCTTATGTTTTCCTCATTATCGAGGCGCTGGTCGATGCCGGTGTGCATATAGGTCTGCCCCGCGATATGGCTGAAAAGCTGGTGGTGCAGACGGTGCTGGGTTCAACACGAGCTGTAGAGGTTATGGGTAAGCATCCTGCTGAGCTGAAAAACATGGTGACATCGCCGGGAGGCACGACCACCGAGGGGCTGCTGCAGTTGGAGGCAGGAAAATTGCGCTCGCTGCTTCTTCAAGCGGTCATCGCTGCCTACCACAAGGCCAAAAGTTTGGGCGCCAAGTAAGAATCTTTCTTTATTACAATTCCTCAATCATAACTAATGTAGCCTCGACCCTTTAGGGTCGGGCACCCGAGGCTAAAGCCTCGGGGCTACATTGGTGAACATATCTTAATTTAGTTCCGATGGTAGAGATTACTGTGAGCAAAGTGTTGAGCCAAGAAGATAATAAGGCAGGATTCGACCTCGAATGGGATGATGAGCAGCTTTTCCCGGACGTGATTTATCCCGATGCGGATTTCCTATTCAGGAGGATGAACGAAGCTACTCTGGAGAGCGTAGGTGCTAGGCGGGGTGAAATGATACTAGATATCGGATGCGGCAGGGGCATCGATGGTGTGGAATTGGCTAAGAGAGGCGCCATTGTTATCGGCCTTGAGCCGTCGCAGGTAATGATAAATCATGCCGGAAATCACATTTCTGAAAACGGAGCCAATATGAGCCTGGTTCGGGGGCTGGGGGAGCATTTACCGTTCCGGGCTCAACTTGTGGACAAGGCGATGTGCAAGGGAGCGCTGGACCATTTTCCTGAGCCGTCCGTGGTCATGCAGCAGATTGCCGCGGTGCTTAAACCAGAGGGGAAGGCGATAATAGCCATAGCTAATTTTGATAGCCTGGGATTCAAGTTAGGTAGAGCGATATGGTGGCTCAGGAAGATGCTCGGTTTCAAACCCTCAGAGGGAAGAATGCCCTGGGAAATACCGGAAGACCATACATATAGGTTTGATTATTCATTTATTAAACGCCTGGTAGATAATTATCTCGAAGTGGAACAAATTTCAGGCGTTTCACTGCTTTTTGGACTGCCCTGGTGGGGCGTGTTTCTGGCCAAGTGCCCTAAAGCTATGTCGCTTGCCATATTAAATACATTGGATAAGTTGGCTCGGCATCTGCCGTCTTTTAGCGATGTCGTGGTGCTCAGGTGTAGACCGAAAAAGGGGAGATTACAACGATAATGAGGAGATTACGGAGATTGAAGCGGACAGACCTGAAGGTCTATCCCTACAATCTGTAATCATGTGGTAGTATGAATCTTGCGGGCGTAGAGGACCAGGCTTTTGGAAAAGAATTTATTGAGGAAGTTATCTATGAGGCGGACAGGTTTGCTGTTCTTGTATATATCCCATACCAGGAATTTGTGGTATAGAGAAGGGATTAGAGCTTTCTCGTTGTTTACTCCGAAGAGGGACCGGGATATCCAGTAGAAGGAATGTAAGGCATGTTTGTGGCGAACGGCGTAAAGGTGGAGATTGTGCTGCCGTAGCTTTGAGGTGATCTCGGTAGCTTTGTATATCCTGATATGACCTCCGGGCTTACCGTGATAATCTCCGGACAATTTCCAGCAGATAGTTTCCGGGAGATATGAGGGCACGCTGACAGCGAGTGTGCCGTCGTCTTTTAATACTCTTACC
>JBAVQV010000140.1:0-10121 GCA_049694415.1 Dehalococcoidia bacterium | reverse complement strand
CATGTTTAGCAGGACTGTAAAGTGGTTGTCAATCGCCATCGCTGTGGCGCTGTGCCTTCAGCTCGGCTTTTCCGGCTCGACTACCTCAGCAGCAAACAGCACCGCTGTTAAGGAGCTGAATTTTGTTTTTATTCACGGCGCCGGCGGCGATCCCTGCGGTCCGCAGCTTCTGGATGATTCTATTATGGAGCAGATACCGGACTATATCGCGAAGTACCAGCAGGCCAATCCAGGCATCGAGGTCAAAGTCAACGTCATGAACAGGTGTTATCCCAGCGATGTGGATGTCGAAACCTGGGCAGCAAACATTGCCGATAGCGTTGATAAGTATCTGCCCGGAAAGGGAAAGATAATCTTTATCGGGCACAGCATGGGCGGCAAGTCCGCGCTGTACGCTGTAGCCCATAATGTCGGCAACCTTGCTGATAGGGCGGCGGTGGTGGTGACCATTAATAGTCCGATTAAGAGCCTGAACAATTATCAGCTTGTGGGAAACAGCTCGTTTTCCACCTTTTGTCAGGCTGGATGGCTGGTACGCCCCGACCATGGAGTTTGCGCTTCAGTGGGAAGCTACGATAGCTCAGAAGACGGTAAGTGGGTAAGTCAAAACCGGCACTGGCTGGCTTTTATATCGGGTGAAAACGCGCCGCTCAGTCCTCAGTTCGATTACGGCGGATTCGACCCTTACCCGCGGGATATGGACGACGGTGCTCTACCAATGACCGCTCAATATGCTGACGGCGCGGACGTGGTTTACTACGGTGAATACGGCCACAGCGACTTCATCCAGATAAAAGAACTGGCGGTTTCCATGGCTGGCGAGATACTGAATTACATCTTCGGCGGTACCATAGAATGCTCGGTCCAGGCCAGGGACGGTAGCTGGCAGCATAAGGCCGGTATGCTGATGGGAACTGAATACTTTCAGGATACCATCGGCGATGTTATGGGCGACAGCAGTTTTCTGTGGCATTGGAACCCGTCCCTTATAAGGTGGCAGGAGTGGGAGGATACAGTGGAGTACCAACCGCCGACTTATGAGAATCAGCTGAGGAGCCGCTTTGAAGTCAATCTGGAGGGGTCAGCGCCGTTTTTAACCAGACTCGACGAAGTGCGCTGGCTGAGCCCTGATGACCCGGCGGATTGCCGGCTTTACCTGCGGACCAGGGCGGCTCCACAAACCTATATACAGGTGGACTATAACATTTATGTGCAGGGCTTACTGGCTGAAGGGAAGAAGCGCGACCACTATGAAATCGAGATAACAGCCGGCACACCTATGGCGGAGATAAACCAGGCATCGTGGCTGAACGAAAATCCGCGTGATATGAGGATGCAGGTGGCTTCGCGGGTGGAAAGGCCGTTCCGGTGGTACGATGCCAAGTGGAGAGTGTACTACCAGGAAAGCCGGCAGAGAAACGTTATTGATGAAATTCCGGCGGTGACAGGGCCTTAAAAAGTCAAAAACCAAAAGTTAGAAACCAAAATGACAGGCCAAAATGTAAAAATACTTCTGTTCTTCAGAAGCGAACAGATTTGGAGAAGTATCCCTATTTTTGACTTTTGATTTGTCACTTTGCATTTTAATCTTTGATTTTTACATTTGGTTCAGGCTCGGAGCACAGCACGGGCTTTAAGGAAGCGACGCAGTCGCTCCCTGGTGACCATACCGACCAGCTTATCGTCTTGTGTTACCGGCATCTGGTCTATGTCGTAATCATCCATCTGCTCCAGCAGGTCTACCGCCGGCTGGTCAGGTGGAGCTGTCTCGAGTAGGCCGGCGGGCGTCATTATGTCGCTGATGCGAGTTGACTCCCAGAGCTTTGGTGATATCTGCGTATCGCCCAGCGTGACGATTCCCCGCAGCTTACCATCCTCTACCACAACGAAGCAGTGCTGGCCGGAGTTGATGATGTATTCGCGGACCAGCGCGAAGGTAAGCTGCTGTTTTATGGGTGTGTAGTCATCGCTCATCATATCCTGCGCTGTCATACCACGTAGGGCGTCGCGTATCAACGCCTGACGGTGGCTCATCGTGGCGGCATCTTCCAGGAACAAACCAAACACCACGGTGGCGACACCGGCAAACCAATCGCGGGCCAGTATAACTGCCAGACCACCGGTAGCAATTAGCACGAAACCTATGATCTGTCCGGTCAGTGCAGCAGTTCGTGTTGCCCGGCTGTAATCCTTCATTGTGAGTTGCAGTATGGCTCTCAGAATCCAGCCTGCATCCAGCGGGAAAGCCGGACTAAAGTTAAATAGGGCTATCATTATGTTGAAATAAAAAAGCCACTGTATTAGTTCGGCAAATTGAAAGCCGCCGAGGCTGGACAGTATATAGAAGACTGCGTAAAACAAGCCGGCGATGACTAAGTTGACTAATGGGCCGGTTATAGCCATCAGTATCTCGGGAGCCGGGCGGGTGTCCTGTTCCGTTATCCGGGGGAAGCCGCCAAAAACGTACAGAGTAACGCTTCTTACCGGCATATGTCTGTTAGTGGCTACGGCATACTGGGCCAGAGCGCGGGCACACATAGAACCGAAGAAGAGCAGGCTAGCAACAATGCCGAGGATTAAGTTTTGCCACCAGGGATAAAGTCCGCGAAGTGTAACGGCTAGGGTTAAAACTATTAATGCCGAAGCGATGAACCAGGTGTTGTGCACCCGGACCGGTATACCGAAAAATTCTCCCAGCTTTGTGGAACCAGTCATGTTTTTCCCTTAAGACTATAGTATAAACGCTGCAGCCAAATGGCACAAGGTTTTATTTCCCCCTCACTCTGGCTCTCTCCCTCCAGGGGAGAGAGAAATCAATTCTTTTTCCTCCCCCTCGATGGGAGAGGATTAAGGAGAGGGTGAAACAAAATTAAAAATAAAAAGTTAAAAATCAGAAATTGACTTTTTAGACTGATGGTAGCAGAATGGATTTCTGGTTTAAGTTTCGGTTAAAGGTCTGGTTTATAGACCGGGAAGGGCAAAATCATGTTAACTGTTCAAGAGGCAATTCGACAACGCAGAAGTATACGCAGCTTTACGGACAAGCCTGTGCCCGACGATATTATTCGCGAACTGCTGGAAGCAGCCCGCCTGGCTCCGTCGGCAAGCAATCGACAGCCGTGGCGTTTCATCGTGGTCACCGACCCCAAGGAGAGGGCAAAGCTGCGCCAGATATGTTGGGACCAGGCTTTCATCGAACAAGCGCCGGTGGTGTTTGTTTGTTGTGCCGACTTGACCGCGTATGCCCAACCCTCAAGATTGAAACGCTCACAGGAATTCATTGACTACGGAGTCACCGAGACCTTATCCGGCCGTTTCGCCGACCCGGAGTTTCGGGCTGCCCTATTAAAGATGCCTGACCCCGACCTGGGAATCTTCGTGGCGGCAGTAGTCGCCAACACGTATGTTGCCATCGAGCATATGGTTCTGACGGCAACGACTCTGGGGTTAGGTAGCTGCTGGGTGGGTGCGCTGGGTGATGAAGGAGAAGTAAATGCCATGTTTGGTCTGCCAAAGACTACGGTAGTTGTGGCCGTGTTGCCAGTGGGCTATCCTGCGGTGACTCCACCGCCGCGGCCACGCATTTCACTTTCGGAGATTCTGCTGCGTCCAATCGAAACACGGGTCAAGTAGGGAGTTATGAAAAATATGGTACAGGACAGTGCGGTTAAAATAATCAAAATGGAGCTGGGCCCTTTCGGCACTAATGCCTATATAGTTGTCTGCCAGGCTACCGGCGGTAGTCTATTGGTGGATGCACCCGGTGATGCTGATAAGGTATTGAAGCAACTGACCGGCACCCGGCCGAAGTACATCGTTCTAACCCATACCCACATCGACCACATCGGTGCGCTGGAAGAGCTTAAAGCCAGGTTGAAAGTCCCCGTGGCACTTCATCCTGAAGACGCTGTCAGGCTGTCTCTACGCCCAGATATGGAGCTCAAGGATGGCGATACCATCCAGGTCGGCAAGCTAAAACTGAAAGTTTTACATACGCCGGGGCATACACCGGGAAGCCTGTGCTTTTTAGTGGGCAAGTATTTAATTTCGGGAGACACTATTTTCCCCGGCGGCCCGGGAAAGACGGGGACGCCAGCCGACTTCAAGCAGATAGTGAAGTCCGTAGAGAACAAGCTCTTCGTCCTGCCTGATGATACTGAGGTATACCCGGGGCACGGCGATGGGACGGTGCTGGGTAAGGAAAAGAAAGAATTCGCTGTCTTTGCTTCGAAGCCGCACGACCCGAACTTATGCGGAGATGTTTTGTGGCAGTCTTCTTAGAGGTCTACCACCAAATCTCAACGCGGTAAAAAGGTTCTGCCAGCTTAAAACCTTGGCCTTCAGCAAAGCCCTCGTATCTTTTTTTGAGAAAATCGCCCCATTCGCGGGAAAAGTGGCCTACTTGGCTGTGGTGGCAGCGCAGTGCGGCTATCTTTGTTTCGTAGGTGTCGGTAATATCGCTAAAGTAGTTCGGTTCTTCGGCACCCCAGAGCAGGACTTCTTTAACTTTGTGAGGCTCGAGCCCCTTTTCAATCAGGTCGGGATAAGCCAACCGGTCCCGGGCGTAAGGGAAAACAGCGTCCAGCACCACCTGCCCGGTGATACGATGGTCGCGATGCCAGATATAGCGCCGGTATGGGTCGGTGGTAGCTACGACGTCGGGTCGATAAAGTCTGATTAAGCGGACGATTTCCTTGCGAAACTCGGGCGTATCCTCCAGAGCCTGGTCGTCATGCCGCAGGAAGACGACATCATCTACACCGGCTAACTTCGCTGCCGCCAGCTGTTCCTGCTCGCGAATCTCAACTAATTTCTCAGGCTTCATCTTGGGGTTGTCCGTGCCCTTGTTGCCGTTGGTGCAGACCACATAAACGACTTTTTTGCCGTCGCGTACCCATTTGACCACGGTACCGGCTACGCCGTATTCGGCATCGTCGGCATGAGGAGTGATTACCATGGCATAAAGATTCTTAGTCATGTTTCGAGCTTCCGGGGCAAAGATACTGGCATGAAATTGTATGATACTACCTACCCTGATAAAATTGCAATCTAGAATGGATGCCAAACTTAAAGTTAGGAATTGCTATCCGCAGGACGCGGATGATTCAGCCGCTTATGAACAACTGAAAGAAGGGGCGGTTTTTGCTCACCTGCTGAGCAAGCCTGATTATCGTGTTGATGAAAACCTGTTCCTGGCTGAGACGGATGGCGTAATCGTCGGCTTTGTTAATGTACTGCCCGAGCTGGGCATAAACCGTGCCGTACTAGATTATGCGGGTAATCCTTCATACAAGCTGACGGCCTTACTCCCGGAGCTTATAAAATGCGCGCTGAAACGGGCAAGGCAACTGCGAGCAGCCGTGGCTCACCTGAACATTCCTTTGGTAGAAACGGCGCCGGCGGAGGTTCTATCGAACCTGGGCTTCAAGCCGGTCCGTCGTTTTTGTGACATGAGGTTGAACATTTCTGATATTGATCTCAAAGGCGCCGACCGTTTGGACTGGGCATATCGTTATTTCAAAGACGGCGATGAGGAGACGCTTTCAGATATTCAGAACCGTTGTTTTGTCGGCACCTGGGGTTATAATCCTAATACAGTGGAAGATACAGCCTGGCAATTGAAAGTAAGAAACAATTGTCCGGAAGATATTGTTCTGGCAATGGACAAGGGCGGAGTAATAGGCTATTGCTGGACAGAGTCGGAATGCGGTCAGGAACCGTCTACGGGCGAGAGGAAAGGTCGCATCTATATGCTGGGTGTCGACAGCCGCTATCGAACCAGCGGTTTGGGCAGGCAACTTATCCGGATGGGTTTATTACATCTAAAAAAGCAGGGTCGCGAGCTAATAGACATAACCGTAGATACTCAGAATGTGGCCGCGGTTACACTTTACCGCTCGCTGGGATTTCAGCTGTACCGTGAAACCGTATGGTATGAGAAAGGCTTGCACTGAGGTCGACGAGGTTATTGGAAAGTTTTAGTGCTGCTTTATATTATTGGAAGCTGGCGCTGAATGTGAATCCGGGCTATTTCAGGGCGCAGAGCTTAGTAGTGAGGTCGGCCTCATGTTGCTTAAGCCACTTCTTGTGCTGTCGCCAGTCGGGACAGTACTGAGCTACCAGCTCCCAGAACCTTTTGGAATGGTTCATCTCTTTGAGGTGAATCAGTTCGTGGATGATGACATAATCGATTACAGGCTCCGGCGCCATTATTAGTTTCCAGTTAAAGCTGATATTTTTCTTATGTGAGCAGCTGCCCCAGCGCGTCTTTTGACCCCGGATGACGATTCGCTTGTAGCTGATGCCCATCTCAGAACCTAGTTTATCCGCTCTTTCGGTTATCAATTTGTACGCCTCGCTCCGATACCATTGTTCTAAAGCCAGCTCCAGGAGGCCGTTGTTGAATAAATCGGGTCTCAGCGCCAGTTTATTTCCCATCAGCGCTATGCTATCGCCGTGGTGGCTTTCCTGCTGGACAAGCTCCAGCTCCCGGCCGAGATATGGGATGGAATCGCCATTCCGGAGTTCCTTAGGGGCAGAAAGCAGCTCGAGCTGATTAAATCTGGCCAGATTCCTCGATATCCATCGCTCCTTCGATTTTAGAAGTCCATATAGTTGGCTAATAGGGTAAGAACGAGGAACGATTACCGTGAGACCTGTTTGTTGCCTGACCTCGAGCCGGACGCGCCTGGCCTTAAAGCTTCGTCTTAGCCTATAGGTGATGGTCTGATGATTAATAGTGGTTGTACGTTTCTCTTCGATGGCTGATTGACGCCGGGTTTTTAGCGGCATGTCCTATAGTCTAAAGGTTAAACCTATGGTCTGTCCAGAACATGTAGAAGAAAGAAGAACGAATGGGGGAAAAGAAGATATTATTAGCTAACTGAAGTTACCGAGCGTCATCATAGGGTCTTTGGCCGGGAAGGGGACTTCGGTCGAATTAGCGGATTCACAAACGTAAATTATTTTGTCCCGGTTGACAGCCACAAAATCAAACGCTAACGCAGCATTATTAAGTGTCCGATACACCTCTACATTTGTCATTGCTATGAATCTGTCAGCCCTATCCACGACATCCAATATTTGCTGCCACGCTTCAGCATACATCTGGCCCCTCAGTATATATAGTGGAAGATGTATCTCGGCTGCAAAAGGGGTCTTGGGCCTCACCGGGTAGACCTTCGGCCTGTCTTTAATTTCCGAAATCGAAGGTTGACCTTCACTTTTTTCACCGACGAAAAGAATGCTGGACTTCCTGATATAGACAGCCGCCGTGAATTCTGTTTCTCGATTTGGCAGGGACACCTCAACCTGTGTAAGCGGCAAAAAGTCCTTTCCCAATGGAATTGAATTAGCAATAGCGCTTTGATTAAGGGTGTCCAAAAGACGTTGATGATTCAGGCAATAGGTAAATCCGTTAAGAGTGCAGGTCTCGGTGCAGACCAGTATCTTCACTTGCTTGAGTCTGGCATCGCACTCCAGGCTATCATTTGGTCGCGGCGATATTTGTAAAGCCAAGTTTTAAGTCCCTACCTATTTAGTTGGCGCCGTCTTTCATTTCAGTAATTTTGTACTTTTCAGTACCTCTGGCTACAGTATATAACCCGCTTACGATGCCGTGAACCACCCATAGGTACTTTTTTGATTTGGACTTTTGTACTACGGGCGCAGCCGTACATATCAGACGGTTATAGGCAAATGTGGACTATTTGGATGGTGGACAGATGGGCCAAAAAGTCATGTAGTCTATGGGTTTATTATAACTTTTATCGACTGTTCCGGGTTAATCTGGACCTCAAAGGCTTCCATGATATTGTCCAGGGGGAACTGGTGCGAGATTAGTGGCTTGGCGTTCACCTTGCCGCTGGCGAGCAGCTTAATCGCCGCCTTAATTTCCTGGCCTACCGGTTCTTTCCCTTTACCGAAAGAGCTTATGAGGGAAAGCTGCTTGTGGATTATATGGTTTATATTAAGGGGTACTTCCTCTTCGAACAGCCCGACCAGAACGATACGTCCGCCGGTGCGGGTCATTTCGATTGCCTGCTGCAGAGCCGCCGGTACTCCGGAGCATTCCATGACAATATCGGCGCAACCGCCGCCCTTGCCGCTGAAGCTGCGTCCGGTGCCGGTAATTTCTATTACTTTTTGCAAAGGGTCCTCTTTTGTGGCGTCGATTATAACGTCGGCACCCAGCTCTTTAGCCAATCGTAAACGCTTCTGAGAGACCTCGGACACGATTACCTTCGACACAAACTGCTTGAGCACCAGCATTACCGATAGACCGATGGTACCCAGACCGGTGACGACGGCTGTCTCGTGGGGCTGGGGGTTTGCCAGCATCACCCAGCGATAGGCTCCCCAGAGCGGTTCTATGATTGCCGCCTCCTCCCAACTGAGCGAGTCGGGTATCTTGAATATGTTGTTATCGAGAATCGCGTTCGGAACCAACACATACTCGGCGTAAGCACCATTTCTGCCGTAGCCGATTAACATGTGCCGTTGAATTTTATCACACATCCAGAATTGCCCCGACTTACAGTAGTTGCACTCGCCGCACGGCTTTAGCGCAATAGTCGGGCACCATTGCGGCTGTCCCCGAGTACACCAGAAGCATTGACCGCAGGCTTGAATAGCTTCACTGGATGGAACTATCATGGCAACCACGCGGTCACCGGTGTTTATCTTTTGTACTTTCTTGCCCACCTCCGCGACCTCGCCGGAAAATTCGTGGCCCATTACAAAGCCGGTACGGGCAAGAATGCCCCTCTTGTAGGTATGGACATCAGAGCCGCAGATGCCGCAGGCCTTAACCCTGACCAGGACATCTGTGGGTTCCATCTTAGGCACTTCGATATTTTCCACCCTGAAATCTTTGGCTCCATAAAATACGACTGCCTTCATTTTTTCTCCTTACCAGGTCTTGCGTAAAACGTGAGGTGGGCCAGGCGACTCTTTATCTTATGCCTGCTCAATTGCCTTATGAGCTACAGAGCCGGGCTCTCTGGCACTGGTGGCCTTCTTGTTGAGCGCTGTTTTGCATTTGAGGAGTGCCTCGCAGATAAGCTCCTCCAGCCGTTCAGGAGCCACTGGCTTGACCAGATAATCAACGGCGCCCAGCTTCATCGCTTCGACTGCCAGTTCCACCGAGGGATAAGCTGTGATAACGATGCACTTAATATGCGGCTTGGTCTCCTTCACCTCTTTAAGCACCTCGAGGCCGCCTTTTTCAGGTAATCTCACGTCCACAATCATAACATCAAAATTCCTTTTCCCTATTAGTTCCAGTGCTTCTTCACCCGTCTCAACTGTTGTCACCTGGTAGATATCTTTAAGCCAGTCGTTGAGTGACTCCCGTACAATTGCCTCGTCCTCTACAATGAGTATTGAACCCCCCACCACAGAATGCTGTCCCATGCTTTGAGCTATTAGTTTGAGTACGTAGTCTTGAATAGACGTGTCTTCATATACGCATCTGACCTTCAGCTTTTTATAGAGGTCCTCTGCTATCCTTATATGAATCTGTTTTGGTTCTTCATTCATGTCTTCGTTCTAGCATCGAGATTTCAAGTATGGTGTGTTTGTCTCTTTGTATAATATGCCAAAGCACAACCTGCATGTCAAGGTAACGTCCGTTGTAATCACGGCACTATACCAAAAAGACGAGTTTAATTTAGCTAGCAAAGTGTGCTAAATCCCATTACAGTTGTTACCCAGAGGCGAGCATGCTGCACACCTTAATACCTTTTCGAACCCCACTCGAAAAAACGGCACTTGACAAATTGACAGTAGTTGGGTATCTTAATACCTTAATACAATGATACCAATGGACGCCCTGCTATTTCATTTCACTTATACCAGCTATATCTGTGCAAAATTATCCTCTGAAACTTTACGGGAGTAGATAATGGAACCACGAATTGGGGTGTATATCTGTCATTGTGGCAGTAATATTGCCGGTACAGTTGATGTAGCGGAGGTTAGCCGCTTTGCTAAGGATTTAGATTCAGTAGTAGTAGCTCGCGACTACAAGTTCATGTGCTCCGAGCCGGGGCAAAACCTGATTAAAGAGGATATCAAAACAGCAGGTCTTAATCGTATAATTGTGGCTTCTTGCTCGCCGA
>JBAVQV010000139.1:0-1740 GCA_049694415.1 Dehalococcoidia bacterium | reverse complement strand
CAAAATATAGTTGGTAGTACCATTTACAATGGCATAGATGGCTGAAACATCGTTGGCCACTAAATCTTCCTGGAACGGAGCAATTAGAGGTATACCGCCACCAACGCTTGCCTCGTAGCGCAAAACTACATTGTGGTCTCGAGCCGCGGTCAAAAGCTCTGCCCAGTGTTTAGACATAACCTCTTTATTGGCAGTAACTACGTGCTTGCCGTGGATTAGAGCCTCCCTCATATATTCGAAGGCAGGGTGTTCACCGCCCATAAGTTCCACGATCACGTCTATTTCCGGATTCTCCACCAGCTCTTCGAAACTGGTGGTAAAAATAGCGCGGTCAACACCCAATGCGCCGTGCTTCGCCCGGTCCTTCTCCAACACCTTCATTAAGACTAGCTTGCTGCCGGCTTCCCGGGCTAAAGTATCCGGTTTGCCCGTCAAAACCTTGACCGTACCACCGCCGATTACACCCAGCCCCATCAAGCCAATATTAATGCTCTTCCTGCCGGCCATACTGATTTACCCCCTGCTTTTAACAACGAGGTTTACTGCCCATGACTTCTGGTCTTCTGTCAGTAGCTTTTCCACTGAATCGTTCTTCATTTTTTCGGTCATCCAGTTTTGGAAAAGTCCCAGTCTGAGCGTTTGCCTGGTACTGTCATCCAGCACCCGGTTTTCATCTTTGTTCACCGCTCTGACTAGCCAAAAACCTCCTACGGTTTGAACAGATGTGTCAGCCCCCGGCTGACTCACGGCGCCTGATTCGAGAGGCAAAGCCAGCCCCATAACAAGCCTGTTGGTGATTCCACCTTCCCCTGTCCAGCCCATATCGCCGTCCTGCTGCGCGCTGGCTGCATCCTGAGAATAGTTTTTAACCAGATTCGCAAAATCCTCCCCGGCAACTATCTTAGCTCTTATCTCATCCGCATCATGCCGGCTTCCTGTCAGGATAGCCCTGACATGGCTACCCTTTGTAGGGTCCTTTTCAGTCACCTGCACCACCCAGTAACCGAGTTGTTTAGTGACTTTCCCATCGAAAGTCGGCTGGCTGAGCTGTCCCGGCTCAAGTGTAAAAGGAATATCCTTAAGCTCCGAGTTGCCTAAATTTCCCAGTAATATATCGGTAAACCCTTTAGGTAGCCAGCCTAGGTTCCCGCCATTATCCCTGGTAAGCGGTTCCAGCGAATATTCCGTCGCCAGTGCAGTAAAATTATCTGTTGCTGCCAGCCTAGCTGCTACCTTGTCGGCTACATCGGTGCTTTCCACGAATAATGCCTGGGCCTCCACCTGTTCGGTGCTGGCCGGTACTTCCTTATCAAAATAGTCATTAACTAATTTGCTTGCTAGCAGTGTAGAACCAACTGCGTCCCTGTATACTTTATCATCCGGAAGTTTTAAAGTCTTCAGGGTGTTATTTACCTCGTCACTGCTGACACTGATACCGACTTCCGGCGCTGACCTGTCCACCGCCTGGTTGTATTGCATGACTTTAATAAGGTTATCTGCCATGGTAGCCGTCTGGGTGGCATCCTGCCCTTTACTATAAAGCTCAAGCATCTTTACGTAATAGTCCATATCGTAGGTGGTACCATTAATTTTCGCCACCGGTTGCCGGAACGGTTTAATCTGCACATCCCAATATCCATAGCCTATGAAACCGACAAGCAAAGCCAAAAATACAGCCCCCGTAATATATATGATATGCTGAATACGCTGCTGGCGACGGTGCCTGGACAATTGCCGCTT
>JBAVQV010000138.1:0-3587 GCA_049694415.1 Dehalococcoidia bacterium | reverse complement strand
GGCCGGGCTCGCATTAAAAGAATTGATTGCCGGCAGCTGGCTAGGACCAGTAATAGTAATCGGCCCGCCTGTGCAGCCGGCAATAAACATCACTGCCAGCAGAAACAAAGGAATTAGTTTTTTCATTTTTCACCTCCCAAAATATTTTAATAGTAGACTCTAAGAACAAGAAGACATTTAACTATATACTATTACTCATACTGAATAAGGAGCTTGGGCTTAGCTTGAGGAAATTCTATGTCGTTAGTCGGATTTGTCTTCCACGCATTGGACCATTGCTGAGGGAAACTTGACTGAAAAGGGGCATTTTGGAACTGCAGCCGAATTTGAAAACGACTATTCCCATTGTCAACCTGTTCCTGAACCGCCGCGACCATGGCGCTGGAACTAGCAGGACCTGCAGGCATTGAGGAAGCAGAATACATGGCTAAAGTTGGAGGGCCAGCGACATAATCATTGGCATTTAAAGACCCGTACGTCTGATTACAGATGTACAGTTGTCCCATTGTACTAAAAGGAGAACCGAATACATTACCGACTGTCAAATCGAGAGAAACTGACTCAATAATAGCATCCTTCGGTATCATTGAAATGTCGTAGCTCAAAAAGGCCTGAATAGCAACCAACCAACTGGTAGCCCCAACTATTATGTCCGGTCCCACCTCTCCATCTTGCCTCACATAACCACTTTCTGCGGCAATTGGATATAGCTCCATGGTAGGCACGGACACCGAAGACACTACAATCTGGGCCGTAGCCATCACAGTTCCAACCGCGTTAGTAGCTGTCAGAGTATAGGTCGTGGTCTTGGTCGGAAATACCACCCTGTTTCCGCTCAAGGAAACGTTGCCTATCTGCTGGTCTATGCTAACCGTTGCAGCATTAGGCACATCCCAACTAAGCGTCGCTGAGCCACCCGAGCCAATGCTTCCAGGGCTGGCATTAAAAGAATTTATTACCGGCTTGGCAGCCCCGGTGGGTACAACGATGACAGTCGCCAGAACCTCATTGGACCACACTCCATCGTCATCCTGGACTTTAAACCAGATGGTATGGGTTCCGGGCGATAAAGATGAGGTTTCAAAGCTCGCCGCAGTGCTCAAATCTCCATCTCTGCTCGACCGCCAGTTATAAGCGCCTACGGTGCCATCGGGGTCAATGCCGTGGCCGGTGAAGGTCACCGTTTCCCCCAGGGCAACATTAGTCGGTGATACGGAATCTATGTAGGCGGTTGGCGGTTGGTTGGGCGATGCCGGGCCTGACAGACAACCAATGGCTACCAGCAGAATCATAGCGATTAGCAATAGCAATTTTTTCATTTCCTTACCTCCGAACAGATTTAAATTGTCCTGTTTCTGTCATAAAATCCTTGTTAAGCCGCTTTAACCGGCTATTTCTTTTCTCTTAACCTTCGCCTGATGACATTCTGATATATGACTCTGAGGCTGCCGCCGTGGAGCCTGAATTTCCTTTTGTCCTTCTTCTGCTGCCTGCGCTCAGCTTTGTTCTTTTTTTCAATTTCGTCTTCCACTTCTTAACTGACCTTGCTTCATACCGATAACTGACTTCTTAACCTCTCCACAATCTTGCCCATGGCCTCACCGGCGCTGGCGGTAATCAGCGCTACAGCCTTAGCATCCATCGGTGTCGGACTTAGATTGATAATAGCGAGCTTGGCTCCAGACTCAACGGCGTACATAGGCATATAGGCCGCCGGATAAACAACCAGGGTGGAGCCAATGACAATAAAAAGGTCGCAGTGGCGGGAATGCTGTATGGCGTCATTCAATACCTGCTGCGGCAGCGACTCGCCGAAAAAAACGGCATCCGGCTTCAATATGCCGCGGCAAAATTGGCAATCAGGAATTTCCTCCTTATTTAATCTCTGAAGAATATCATCAACAGGAAAACGCCTGTTGCAGCTCATGCATCGCACAAATTTCATATTTCCATGCAGCTCAAAGACCTTGTCGGGAGAGCTTCCCGCCTTTTGATGCAGGTTATCGATATTCTGAGTTATGACACAGGTTAGCTTTCCCAGCTTTTCCAGCTCGGCAACGGCATGGTGAGCTTGATTCGGCTCGGCGTCTTTCAAAAGACTGCCTTCAGCCAGCATCTGCCACTGCATTCGCCGCGTCTTCTCGCTACTCATGAACTTCTGAATTGTAAAATCATCGGGGTCGAACTTCGTCCATATTCCACCAGGGCTGCGGAAATCAGGTATTCCGGATTCGGTGCTTATACCGGCTCCGGTAAAAACTATCACCCGGCTCGATTCAAGAATCAAGGCAGCAACTTTATCAACCAGGAAATCAAAATCCCTTGCTTCCATCGCTTACCTTAATTCATAATATTCTGGCTAAATGCTAATTGGCTTTGGCTAAAATGTCAAGATGCCTCCCTAAAAATCAATAAACTCAGCCCAATTAATGAAAATATGTAGTCCCGAGGTTTTAACCTCGGGTGTTCGACCCTAAAGGGTCGAGGCACATGTAAGGCAAAATAGATAGACACAACCTCAGTCTATCGCTATACTAACCTGTAAATCGGATTGCCTCAGGAAATGAATGTGCGTGACGGTCAGGACATAAAGACCTCCATCCAAAGCCGCTTAAATACTAAATTTGTTGGGAGGCACTTACATTACTATCGCCAACTCCCCACTACCATGGAGACGGCTAAGGAACTGGTTAAGAAAGGAGCTGCCGAGGGGACTGTAGTCATTGCCGGCACGCAGACAACAGGTAGGGGACGGATTGGTAGGACATGGTTATCGCCTGAAGGCAGCCTGGCTATGTCTGTCATACTTAAGCCTCCTCTTAAAAACCTGCCTCATCTGGTTATGTTAGCCTCTCTGGCCGTGGTCAGGGCTATTAAGCAAGTTGCCGACCTTGAGGCACGCATCAAGTGGCCCAACGATGTCATGATTAAAAGTAAAAAGGTCTGCGGCATACTGATAGAAAACGAGGTCAAGGGAGGCAGGGTAAATTTTGCCGTTATCGGCATAGGCATAAACGTTAATTTCAACCCTCTTGACTTCCCTGAAATCGCTGACATAGCTACCAGCCTGTCGCACGAAGTAGGAACAGAAATAGCAAATGTTGAGCTGACCAGTACGTTATTATTTGAATTGGAGCGGCTATATCTAGAAGCTCAGGCTGGAGCACCGGTTCACAAAGAATGGCAGGAAAGTATGGAAACATTAGGCAAGCGGATAAAAGTTAAGACCGGGAAAGCAGTGGAACAAGGCAAAGCTGAAACAGTTACCGAAAACGGCAACCTTATTCTCCGGCGCGATGACGGCAGCCTTGCCGAAATCGTGGCCGGAGACGTCACGGTAATAAAAGACTAATTTAACCCCTGCCCCTCTATGGAAGACAGCGGTATAGCCCAGCTACTTCTTAGGCTGATTTAGCTTGCTGAGTAAAGGCCCTACCAGATCTATGGGTAAGGGGAAGATTATGGTATTAGTTTTCTCAGTAGCAATCTGGGTCAGAGTCTGAAGATAGCGAAGCTGAAGAGCTGAAGGCTGAGTGGCGATAATCTTGGCCGCTTCAGCCAGCTTCTGCGCAGCCTGAGCTTCACCT
>JBAVQV010000137.1:0-6396 GCA_049694415.1 Dehalococcoidia bacterium | reverse complement strand
ACGGTAACGTAGCCTTCACTATCAGCCAGAGGATAGCGAAGATAATATAGATTGCCGGTTATATCTTTGTGCTGAACCTCCAAATCAGAAATGGCGGTCTGGCAGCGAGGACACCAGTTTATAATCCTTTCGCCACGATAAATCAGCCCTTTGTTGTATAGCCGGACAAAGGCGGTCCGTACCGCCCGGCTAGGCCCCTCATCGAGGGTAAACCGCTCCCTAGTCCAGTCACAGGAAGCCCCCAGTCTTTGATGCTGATATGTAATTGATTGCCGCGACTTCTTCACCCATTCCCAGACGCGCTCGATGAACTTCTCCCTGCCCAGCTTATGCCGGTCCAGTCCCTCGTCAGCCAGCTTCTGCTCCACGACCACTTGAGTAGCAATGCCGGCGTGGTCAACTCCAGGCAGCCACAGAGCAGGCTCGCCCTTCATGCGGTGCCACCTTATCATTATGTCTTCCAGCGTAGCCGTCAGCGCATGTCCCAGATGAAGCTCGCCAGTAACATTGGGGGGCGGCATGATGATGACGAAGGGCTTCTTTCTACGGTCTATTTTGGGAGTGAAATAGCCCTGCTCCATCCAGAAGCGATACCACTTCTGCTCAACTTGGCCCGGCTCATAAGCCTTTGGAATCTCAGTCATTCTCAAACCCGCCTATAAATTAATGCGACCCCTGAGGGTCGCCCACCACACTACCTCCAAACCCATAAAGTACAATTATTTTTTGCCCCAAAATTGGGCTACTTTATCCAGAATCCTGTCCGCCACTTCCCGCTTGGGTAAAAGTGGCAATTTCTCAACTTTGTCCTTACGGTCAATTATCACCACCTGGTTGGTATCTGCGCCAATACCGCTACCTCTAGCCGTGATGTCATTGGCAACGATAAGGTCAAGTCGTTTCTTGTCAAGCTTCCCCTTGGCGTTAGCCGCTAGATTTTCGCTTTCAGCAGCAAAGCCAACGCGGAGGAATTTACCTTTCACCTCTGTAAGGATATCCGGCGTCCTCTCCAGTTCCAGCGTCAAACTAGAAGCTCGCTCCCGCTTAATCTTGTCCTTGGATACCTTCTTGGGCCGATAATCAGCCACCGCCGCTGCCATTATCAGGGCATCAGCTTTAGCAACAGCTTTCCTCACCGCTTCATACATTTCTTGAGCGGTACCAACGTTCACCACATCTACACCAACTGGCTTGGGAAGAGCAGTGGGGGCACTTACCAGGATTACTTTAGCGCCGCGGTCTCTAGCGGCTTCTGCCAGTGCATAACCCATCTTGCCGGAAGAGCGATTGGTCAAGCATCGGACCGGGTCAACCGGCTCCTGAGTGCCGCCGGCAGTGACTACAATCCGCCTGCCAGCCAGGTCACGGTTTCTACCTAAAACCTGACAAATAGTGCCCAAAATCTCGTTTACATCAACAAGGCGGCCCAGACCTATTCCGCCTGAGGCAAGCCGACCATAATCAGGACCGACGATGATGAAGCCGTGAGCCTTTAGCTTAGCCAGATTATCCTGAGTTACCTGGTTGTCATACATAGCCGCATGCATTGCTGGAGCCACGATTATGGGTGCCTTTGTCGCCAGCACCGTACAGCACAGCATGTCATCAGCAATGCCAACGGCTATCCTGGCAATAATGTCTGCCGTAGCTGGCGCTATAACCACCACATCAGCAGCCTCAGCCAGAGCCACGTGCTCCACACTGTATTCAGAAGCCAGCTCGAACATCTTGGTAACCACAGGCCTGCCAGTAATGTTGCGGAAAGTCAGCGGTGCTATAAACTCGGTGGCGGCTTCGGTCATAATAACCTCAACTCTAGCCCCCACCTGCGTCAACTGGCTAGCCAACTCAACAGCTTTATAAGCAGCAATGCTGCCGGTTACACCCAACACTACGGTCTTATCTTTCAGTCCCATATCTTAATCCTTGGTCTTATTCATCTCGTAAATCAGACGCAAGCCAATGAGTGTCAAATCAGGATTGACTTCCTCTATTGCCGGTGTTTCCCGAGCCAGAAGCTCAGCATAGCCGCCTGTAGCGACCACCTTTGCCTTGCCTCCCAGCTCCTGTTTAATCCTGGTCACTATACCTTCAATCAGCCCGGCATAACCAAAGACTATGCCAGACTGCATAGCCGCTACGGTATTCCTGCCAATAGCCCGCTTGGGATGAGTCAATTCCACCCGGGGCAGCACAGCAGTTCGAGCAAACAAAGCTTCCGTGGCGATAGCAATTCCCGGTGCAATTGCCCCGCCAAGATAATCTCCTTCTTCAGACACGGCATCGAAAGTGGTGGCAGTGCCCAGGTCAATGACAATCACCGCGCCACCATATAGCTGATGAGCGGCTACCGCATTCACTATACGGTCGGCACCAACTTCCCTTGGGTTATCCATAGAGATTCGCACCCCAGTCTTAACACCAGCTTCAACCAATAAAGGAGAAAGCTTCAGATAGTGTCGGCACATTTCCTCAAAAACACCCGTTAGCGGTGGAACAACACTGCATAATATCGCATCTGTAACTTGGGAGGTAGCAATACCTTCATGATCGAAAAGATGTAGTATTAAGCTGGCATATTCGTCCGGCATACGATGAACACCGGTAGCCACTCTCCATGTTGCCTTCATTTTACTGCCATCAAAGACGCCGATAGTTATGTTAGTATTGCCGATATCAACAGTTAACAGCATGAGACTCACCGAATCTTAAGATATTTCTCTTTGTTTCAGCCCCCTTATCACCTTAGGTAAAGCTGGCAAAAGGTCACCCGCCAACATCCCGGCATCACCCAGCTCTCGCCTTACCATTTCTCCGGCTTGGGCATGAAGATAGACACCGCAGGCTGCGGCATCGAAAAGGGACAGTCCTTGAGCCACCAATCCAGCAATCACACCAGTAAGCACATCGCCAGTGCCTGCTGAAGCCAATCCAGGGTTAGCTACCTGGCTGATTCTAGCCCGGCCATCAGATGCCGCCACAACAGTATATGCCCCCTTAAGCACGACCACCTTTCGCCACTCAACAGCGCTTTTCCGGGCAATATCCAGACGCTGGCGCTGTACCTCATCTACCGAAACTCCAGCCAGTCGTGCCATCTCGCCCGGATGTGGCGTAAGTATAGCATCCTGAATTAGCTTCTGCCACCAATTTGGTATCTGCGCTAAAGTATTCAAAGCGTCAGCATCAAGCACCAAAGCTGGCGACGAACCCTGGACTAAATTAAACAGAACAGCCTTTACGAATTCAGCAACCGCTGCCTTTTGCCCTAGTCCGCAGCCCATGAGCAAAACTTCATAGCCGGGCAACCATTGTTTCAGAACAGATGCTGCCTTAGTGGCAATCACCCCGGCTTCAGATTCCGGCAGAGGGGCATACGTCACTTCAGCCATTTTTGCCGCTAGAATCGGCTGCAGGCTCGAAGCCGTAGCCAACGTCACCAGACCAGCTCCAACTCGGGCTGCTCCCATGCAGGCTAGATAAGCAGCCCCAATATAATTGATTGAGCCGGCTACTACCAGTACTTTACCAAAGCTCCCTTTATTGGCACCGGCAGTACGGGCAGGCAATACTGATTTGACCCAATCTTCAGTTATCAACTCAGTCGGTATATTCTCTCCCATACTCGATGGCAGACCAATATCAACTATGATAACCTTACCGGCCCTTTCCGCACCGGGAAAGTTGAATAACCCTGGCTTGGGATAACCAAGTGTAATAGTGGCATCAACATAAGGGCAGCTTGGGTCAACAACTCCGGTATCAGAATCAAGTCCGGAAGGCATATCCACGGCGATTACGAAAAGCTTAGGGGTTTTCTTTTTAGCCGCTATCACCCTAGACAGCACTTCTTTAAATACACCATCAAGTGCTCGACTTCTGCCCGTGCCGAAGATGGCATCGATTACCACATCGGAGGAACTTAAAAGGCTCTCAAATCTGGAAAAATCCCGGCCCTGGTCAGCCTGAATAGTGATTATGCCGTGCTGCTGAGCTAACGCCAGGTTCTTATCACCCTCCGGACGCTGAGCGCACAGGTAAATACTAACCTCAGCGCCCGAATCACCAAGATGGCGGCCGGCTACCAGCCCATCACCTCCGTTATTACCCGGGCCGACTATTATCAAAATGTGCTTGCCAACAACACCGCCGACAAGCTTTTTAGTCTCCTCGGCTACAGCACGCCCGGCGTTCTCCATCAATATCTCGGTGGTCAAACCGGCGCTAGCAGCCATGCGGTCTATCTCCCGCATCTGCTCCGCAGTAACAACCTTCATAACTTAGAGCCACCTTCTATCAAAATCACTGTTCCCCTGCCAGCTTCTCCAGTTCCCGGCTCATAGCCTGCCAATGTGTGCCACGCCAGTATAGACGATGACACGAAGGACATTCCATATACAATCTCTGGGTTTTAAAAACATATGGGGGAACTAACTCACGCACCGCGTCCTTATCCTTCTCTATCAGGCATTGATTACATTCGAGACAGATGGAAAACGGCCTGAAATGATAGTCCAGGTTCAAAGCTTCCACAACCTGATGCAATTGAGCCTCGACGTCATCATCCTCAATGAGAATTGCCTTGAGCCTGCCGCTGGTTACCAGCCGCCGCCTCATTATCTGTGTATCCTTAGTCAAAATCACCCTATTTTGCGCTAGAGCGACTTTAACCATTCGACCATCATCCTCTCCAGATAAAAGCAAGGCATCGTATCCCATTATCCTCAACCACTTCGCCAGTTTGCCAACATTATTATCGACGATGAACTTTATTTCCACAGCCTATCCCGGTCACAGCCCTTAGACGACCCTGAGGGGATTAAAATCTACCCCATAATCATAGACATCAATACCTTCTTTTCGCTTTAAATAACCGACGACCACATAGGTCAATGGAGTAGCTACAGCTTCATAGACGCATTTTACCAGCCAATGGAAAAACATCATGATGCCCAACACCGAAAATGGCAGCACGCCTACAAAGGCTATTGCCAGGACAACCACAGTATCAACGCACTGCCCGACTAAAGTGGAGCCGATAGTTCTTGTCCACAGCCATCGGCCTTTGGTCATTATTTTCATCTTGGCCAGTACAACTGAATTGGTAAACTCACCGGCGAGGTAAGCTACAAAAGAGGCCAATAAGAAGCGAGGAGTGCTACCTAGAATACGGTCATAAGCATTTTGCGCCTCAAAAATCGGCGCCGGAGGTAGTACCTTGCCAATCCAGATAGCAATTACTGCGATTAAATTACATATAAAGCCAAGCCAGATTACACGACGTGCCTGCTGGTAACCGTAGACCTCGGTAAGAACATCACCGATGATATAACTCAGAGGAAAAATTACTATTGCCGCCGGTAGAACTATAATGCCAATGCTTATCTGTTTGGCAATTATGATATTGGACGTAATGAGGCAAGTGACAAAGAGAGCTGCCACTACCACGAATCTATGAGAGACGGTCATTGTGAAAGCCTTCGCGCCCAAGTCAGCCCTAAATCCAATGTCTACGACGGAAGAACCAAAGCATAGCCGCGGCAATACCTAACATGATTATTAGTATTATCCAAAAAGTCCAAAAGCTGATCTCTGTCGCAGTCGATAGCCCGCCAGGTAAATGTATATTCATACCATAGATGCTGGCAAGTAGCATAGGCGGCGTCATAATCGCCATGACAATGGTCAGCACACGCATTACCTCCTGGATCCGATGTGATGTCAGCCAGTTGCTGGTGTCTGCCAACCCATCGACCACCTCCTTGCAATCTTCCAGTCCATCCCAAATCTTTCGGATATGGTCAGCAATGTCGCCAAAATAGATATCCTGGTCTTCTTTTATTAAGAAAGGATACTCCTCTCGCTCCAGTGCCTCAACCACGCTGATTTGAGGGTGAATAATTCGACGGAACGAGATGAGGTCACGTCGGATCATCATGATTTCATGTACCGTCTCTGGAACCGGCCTGGCAAAAATGAGGTCTTCCAACTTCTCAGCATTGTCTACAATCTTGTCAAGAATCGGGAAGCAATAATTAACTAACCTATCCAATATATGGTAGAGGAGAAAGCCCGAACTGCGACTCATATAAGCGTTGCATATCCCCTCGTCAACATGGCACTCATTGAAAAATTTAGCCAATGGTTTCAAATCACCTGCCTTATGGACAGTGACAATGTAACTTTCGCCTATAAATATATCCACCTCACTGGGTGTGGTCACCCGATTCTCCTTGTTGTATACAGGAAAATGAAGCACGATAAAAAGGTGGTCTGGATACTCATCGATTTTGGGACGTTGAACCCGGCTCAAAACGTCGTCTAGATTAAGTATATGAAAGTTGAAGTTCTGAGCCAAATAATCCACATCCTGCTTGGTCGGCTTCTCAATGTAAA
>JBAVQV010000136.1:0-5008 GCA_049694415.1 Dehalococcoidia bacterium | reverse complement strand
TGGCCTGCATGCTGAGCAGCGACGTCAAAAGATTGAATTCGCTTCTCAAGAGGCTTAAATAATGACAAACCAGAGTTCCGAAGAGCAGACCCGTTTGGGTGTCGTGGTTTCCGGCTCTCTTACTCGGGGTGTGGAGGTCAGGCTTGATGCATCGATTTCAGTAGAGGATATGGCAGTCGGTCGGTACGTGGCAATCGAAGGAGCGAAGCACCGCTTCTTCGGCATGATTACTGACGTCAGCCTGGAAACCATTGACCCGAGTGTAGCCATAACACCGCCTGATATGACTGACCCCTTCATCGCACAAGTAATCACCGGCACCACCACTTACGGTAAGCTTCGGGTCCTGCCTATGTTGACTATCGGTGGTGATGCTGCCAGCATACTTGAGGGGCCTCAACCGGCGAAGACAGTGCCGGCACATTTCTCGGCAGTGAATCTAGCTTCCCAGCGTGATGTTGAGATAGTTTTCGGCGCTGAAGATGAAAAGCGGTTTTATGTAGGAACGCCACTGGATATGGAGACCAAAGTCTGCCTTAATATCCCGGAATTTGTTAAGCGTTCCAACGGAGTTTTCGGTAAGAGCGGTACTGGCAAGACCTTTCTTACCCGTTTGCTACTTGTTGGTATGCTGCAAAAAAATGCAGCGGTCAGCCTGGTCTTCGACATGCACAGCGAGTATGGTTGGGAAGGTAAAACTGAGAAAGGTTACAAAGTAAAGGGTTTAAAGCAGCTCTTTCCATCAAAAGTGGCTATTTTTACCCTGGATGAGGAAAGTTCTAAGCGGAGGAGAGTTAGCACCGATGTTGTGGTCAGGATAGGCTATGACGAAATTGAGCCTGAAGATATTGAGTTGCTCCGGCAGACATTGAACCTTACTGAAGCTTCGGCTCAAACGGTCTATCAACTGGCGCGGGAATTCGGCGATAGAAAATGGCTCGAGACTGTGCTGAATTTGAACGAAGAAGACGGCAAGCAATTAATTTCCAGACTCAATATTCATGACAGCACCTACCGTAATTTGCGACGTGGACTGGAGAACTTGCGACGGTTTTCTTTCTTAGTACCCAGGGCACGTGAAAATTCAGTCCAGCGTATACTGGAGTACTTGGATAGGGGCATAAATGTAATACTTGAATTCGGCAGATTTGATGATTTCGCCGCTTATATTCTGGTGGCTAATCTACTGAGTCGACGAATACATGCTAAATATCGGGAGAATACAGAACGGGAAATGGGTGGAGAGGTGGCACCGTCTCGCCCTCTGGTTATTACTATCGAAGAAGCCCATCGTTTTCTTAATACTGAGATTTCATCTCGAACCATCTTCGGCAGAATCGCTCGGGAGATGAGAAAATACAACGTTACCTTGTTGGTAATTGATCAGCGTCCCAGCGGTATAGATGGCGAGGTTATGTCGCAGTTAGGAACGAAGATTACCTGCCTTCTGGATGACGAGCGGGATATCGATAGCGTGCTTACAGGCACGTCGGGCAAAAGCGAGCTGAAGTCGGTATTATCTAAGTTGGAAACAAAGCAACAGGCGCTTATCTTCGGTCATGCTGTGCCTATGCCCGTGGTAATTAGAACTCGAGAATATGGCACTGCCGAGTCTTACAAAGAGCTTGGTTTTCTTGAAGCCGCCGAGCTGAAAAAGAAGACCGAAAAAGACATGGAGGATTTGTGGGCATAGGGCGATTCGATTAAGTACGTGGAACTGGTCCCCTGCCTATAACCATTTGGCCTCCGTAATAAAGCGAATAAATTTGCCCTATCATCTGATTCCAGGCTTGTTCATCTTTAAGCTTTCGTAGAGTCAGGCTATAGACTTTTAGGTTGTGAGGTAAACTCTGGGCCCTATCAGTGCAAGGTAAAAGTTTGGAGCAGGGGAATTCTGAACAGTCACAGCAGAAGCCCACGCCTTTCTCCTGGGCACAGACATAAGTGGCACATTGTTGGCCGATAACAGGGCAATGGCCGTCAACGGCCCGGCATCCCGCGCATGTAGCTTTTTCCGGAGTGACATTCATCCGTTGCGCCAGGGTGTCTCTCAATTTATCATCTGACAAGGCTTTATGTAGCGGACACATGCCACAGTGAATACCACAGGGAGCTGCCAGTCCGGTTTGTTCAGTCATTTACAGATACCTCCTTCAATGTTGCGATACCCTGAACGTCCAGTTTATAGTTCTTGACATAAGGTTTCACCAGAAGGTAAGTCTTGCCGAACCACAGAGGCAGGCAGGCGGCATCATCTACTATTTTTTGCTCGGCTTGTTGGTACAGGGAGAATCTGGTGGTCTCATTCTGTTCAATGCCGGCCTGGTCGAGCAGGGTGTCTACCTGTGCGTTGCTGTAATTACCGGTGTTATATTCAGCACTGGTGTGGAATAGTATATCCAGGAAGTTTTGCGGGTCGGGATAGTCAGCAACCCAACCGCTGACATACATCTGGTCAGCCTCTTCTCTTAAGAAATAGGAGAAAATCTCCGGCTCCAGTTGCCTTACACTTACTTCGACACCAAGGTTTTCCCGCCAGTCCTGGAGTACGGCTCCAAGATATTCCGGTATATTACCACCTAATCCCGAGTTGGTGAGCGTTATAGGTGGCAGATTAGAAACACTGCCGTATTTTGAACTGGCGATAAGGCTTTTTGCCTTGGCTACATCGTAGTTGAGTCCTTGTAGCTTCTCGTTATAACCGGGCATGCTCGGTGGTAGAATGCCGTCAGCTTTGGTCATCACGTCTTTGAGAATTATCTTGATGATTCGCTCTTTGTCCACTGCGTAGCAAAAAGCGCGGCGGATGTTGACATCATCAAAGGGCGGCTTTTGCGTATTGAAACCTATATAGAAGAAGCTCAGCTCGGGGAATATGGCTAATTCGCTGTAGAACGGGCCGCGTTGGTCTGTAGCCCGGTCTATGTTATATTGGTCGACTTCCGTTACATCGATTTCGCCCATTTCATATAATGCCATTGGAATACCGGCCAGTAGATGAAAAACTACCTTATTGACAGTGGCAGGCTGACCGTAATAAAATTTATTAGGCTCCAACACTAATATCTGATCTTTTTTCCATTCCGTAAGCTTGAATGGTCCGGTCCCGTTTGGCTTCATCCACCAGTCCTTACCTGAATCTACATTGGCTTTTTCGACAACAAAGGTGGCAGGGTACGTCAGCTTGGCCAGAAAATAGACCTTGGGTGCATCGATGGTGACCTTCAATGTGTAGTCATCGATGACCTCGACGCCGCTGATTGCGGTAGCTTTACCCGCCAGCATATCTTTCACTCCGATGATGTCGCCTAGATAAGTAGCTGCTGTCTGGGAGTTGGTTTCAGGAAGGCAGGCCCTTTCCCATGAGTATTTAAAGTCTCGGGCAGTAACCTCTTTACCATCCTGGAACTTTACTCCCTGACGCAAGTAAAAAGTATAAGTATGGCCACTATCGCTTATTTGCCACCTTTCAGCGATGTCAGGCACCGGCTTTGCCTCAGCACCAAGACGAGCCAGGCCGCTGAAGATTTGCATGACATAGGTTTGTGAAGTTGTCTCACTGGATATTGCCGGGTCGATGGTTATCGGGCCGCTATCCCAGAGGTTGAGGGATCCCTTTTCTCGAGTAGGTGTTGGTGTTGTCCCTGGTTGGCATTTAATGACGAAGGGCAACGCAACAAGAGCACAAATTATGGCGCCGAGCAATGTAAAATGCCAAATCTTTTTCATTGGTCTTTGAGCCTCATACTAGATTTTTCGCTTTCATGCTTAAATGTTCACTATCGCAGATAATTATATGGTCGAGGACTTCGATACCTATTATTTCACCGGCTTCAATGAGGCGTTTAGTCATCTTAATGTCGTCTTCCGATGGTGTCGGGTCGCCAGAGGGATGGTTATGTATAAAGATAACCGAAGCGGCGCTGGAAGAGATTGCGTCCTTAAACACCTCACGCGGATGCACAATGCTGCAATCAAGGCTGCCTATAGAGACGGTATTGGTTCTTATCAAATGATTTCTGGTATCCAGGCAGAGTACAAGAAAATGTTCCTTCTTCTTACCTTTCAGCAAGTTTCTGGCTGTTTTTATGACATCCTCCGGGGATTTAACCGTTATTTTCGGGGCTTCAGCAGAGAAATTTTCCAAGCGTTTGCTCAACTCAAAGGTGGCTTTGATTTGAGCGGCTTTTGCCGGGCCGATACCTTTTATTTGTGTTAACTCTTCTATAGAAGCAGTAGCCATATTTTTAAGATTGCCGAATCTGCTTAGCAGTTTTTGGGCGGTGACAATTACCGATTCGCCTTTGATTCCCCGACCTAGAATCAAGGCTAGAATTTCCTGGCTGGAGAGAGCTTCACTGCCGAGCTTGGATAGCCTCTCTCTCGGTCGCTCTGAAAGAGGCAGGTCGTGCACAGTAAAAGAGTTCTTCAATCGACCCCCAGTAATACATTGGCCGTTATCGGCTCGCCTGTTATATCATTCCGGGGAGCCTTTTCTGTGACCTTTTCCCAGAAGTAGTCATATTTCACTTTGGACTGGCTTTGCGTTTGGCTGGTTATATATCGTTGCCACTGAGCGTCAAGTCCATCCTGGTCGAAGCCATAAACCTGGGTAAGTGCCTCATCGTAGGTGCTACCTTCTTTGAATAAATTCAGGAGCTGAAGCATCTTATCTCTGCCGTAGTTTTGGATGAGAAACGGGACCAGGCTTTGACTTTCAGCATAGGAGATGTAAGCCTGTTCAGTTAGAGCTGAAAACGGGCTAGCTAAACTGCGCACGGAAATAAGGTTGTGTTGAGTGATTGCCTTTTCCAATACCGACACGAGATAGGGGTCTGGTTTGCCTTCCGCATACATGGCTAAACCTTCGTCTAACCAAAATGGTAGATTGGCTCCGTAAGGACTGAAAGTTATTTGGTGAGTTACCATGTGACCCAGTTCGTGAGCCAGAGCGCCTTTGCCCCAGTCCAGTTCATTTGTAGGAATACCAATGGCGATAATGCCGTAT
>JBAVQV010000135.1:0-9937 GCA_049694415.1 Dehalococcoidia bacterium | reverse complement strand
GTGCTATCGGGCATATGTAAGAGGTAAGGTGAGCAGCTTCATGCTCGACGACCCTTACATTTCAGCGGAGGAAAAAACAGGCGTTCTGGCTGCTGCCAGGAGATATTTCGAGCTTGCCGAATCATATATATGATATATTAGGAACGGAGTCAGCTAGACCTGACCAGACTAACGTTATACATATCAATAATGAGTCAATAAATTGAGAAAGCCGTTTGCTGAATTTGTGGAAAATGAGCTGGGGGCCGGTTTCTTGCTTATCGTTTGCGGCCTGCCCGGTACTTGGAAAACAGAGACGACTGAGGAAGTGTCCCGGATTAAGGGCTATCCGCTACTTCGAACCGACCTGATTAGACTGGAGGTACTGAAAAACGAGGACATATTTGATGAAAAAGTAGCTTCCAATATGGATAAACGGACGCTAGTCTATGATGAGATGTTCGCCCGAACTGAAAAGATTCTGAGAAAGGGCGATGGTGTGATTCTTGATGCCACCTTCGTTACCCAGCCATTAAGGAGGCGTGCCGCTGCCATAGCCGCCAAACACAACCTGACCTTCATCATTATGCAGACGGACTGCCCGCAGGAAGTGGCCATCACACGGATATTAAAACGTACCAAGGAAGATTATGAATCAAACGCACTAACTGAAGAAGCCTACTTAAGCAATAAAAAAAGGTTCGAAGCAGTAAATCTGAATGACTTAAAGGACTCGTATCCTGACCTGAATATAATCCACTTTATAGTCGATACCCGTAACGACCTGCCTGAAGACTGGTACATCACCAACGTGCAAAAGAAATAGATGAAAATAGACTTACATATCCATACCACATGTTCGGATGGCAATCTGCATGTGGACGAGGTTATCCGCGAAGCCAAGAAGAAAAATATCGATTTGATGTCGATAACCGACCACGATTCTATAGAATGCCAGGAGAGAGTAATCGCTCTGGCTAAAGAATATGGCATAACCTATATTACCGGCGTAGAATTGAATATAGCATTCCAGTATCCTCCCGAACCTGGCAAATTAATTTCCCTGGACTTCCTGGGATACCAGTTTGATATAGGCAACCGGGAGCTGAAGAATAAACTTGAATTGATAAGACAGCGACGAGAGATAAGAGCTCGTGAAATCCTGGAGAAGCTAAATATTGAATTCGATAAGGAGAATATTGCCAGATTCGATGAGGCAGATATAAAGAAGATACAGGACAGCGTCGATGGTGCCTTCGGGCGTCCCCACATAGCCAAGTATCTGGTGGAAAAAGGGATTGTTAACAGTCTTCAAGAAGCATTCGATAGATATCTGGTCAGGTTGGATGTCCCCAAGTTTCCGCTTTCGCTGGCTGAAGCATCAATGTTAATCAGGAATGCCGGCGGCATACTTGTAATTGCCCACCCCAGTGACCCGCACGGGACCTCCCTGGACAGTGTAACATCTGATTTAGAGGCGCAGACAAAGATTATCGAAGAATATATGCTGGAATACATTGATGGTGTCGAGTGCTGGCATTCGAGAAACGATGCCAGGACCACTGCGCACTACATCGGGTTCACTAAAAGTCACGATCTGTTCTTGACCGGCGGCAGCGATTGCCATCAGAAACCAATTATTCTGGGCACGGTGGATATACCTGATTACGTGGCGGAGCAGTTCACATGATGGCAGTATGTTGTGTTCCAGTACTCCTTCATGCAGACAGATTTTAGATAAATTATAATAAGGAGTAGTCCATGAGTATAAAGAACTACGATGTTAAAGACACCTCCCTGGCTTCGGCCGGCAAGCTGCGCATCGAATGGGCCGGCCGCGAGATGCCGGTATTAAGGCTAATCAAAGAAAGGTTTGCCAAGGCGAAGCCCTTGAAAGGTGTTCGCATCTCTGCCTGCCTCCATATCACCACAGAGACAGCCAATCTGGCTTTAGCCCTGAAAGAGGGTGGCGCCGAGCTAGTTTTATGCGCTTCAAACCCGCTGAGCACTCAAGATGACGCGGCAGCAGCACTTGTCGAATACGGCCTGCCTACCTTCGCTATCAAGGGCGAAGATAACCAGACCTATTATCAGCACATAAATTCTGCCCTGAATCATAAACCTCAGCTCACCGTGGATGACGGCGCTGACCTCGTTAGCGCCGCCCACCGGGAAAAAACTCAGCTTCTGGCTAACATAATCGGCGGTACCGAGGAGACCACCACCGGCGTGATAAGATTGAGAAATATGGCCGAGGAGGGGAAGCTAAAGTATCCCATCATCGCCGTGAACGACGCCAAAACCAAACACTTCTTTGACAACCGCTACGGCACGGGGCAGAGCACCATCGACGGCATTACCCGAGCCACTAATGTACTGTGGGCCGGGACAAAGGTGGTGGTCTGCGGCTACGGTTGGTGCGGCAGGGGTATAGCTCGGCGAGCTCAAGGTATGGGCGCCTGGATAATCGTAACCGAAATCAACCCTATCTCAGCCCTCGAAGCGGCTATGGATGGCTACCAAGTCATGCCTCTAATCGAGGCGGCTAAGATAGGAGATATATTTATCACCGCCACCGGCGATATCAATGCCATTGACAAAGGCCACTTATCCCAAATGAAAGACGGGGCTATCCTGGCCAACAGCGGACACTTCAACGTCGAGATAAACATACCGGCCCTGGAAAAACTAGCCAAAGCAAAAAGGCAGATACGCCCCTTTGTTGATGAGTACGCTCTGGCTGATGGGCGACGGCTTTATCTACTGGGTGAAGGCAGGTTAATAAATCTGACGGCGGCTGAAGGGCATCCCGCCAGCGTCATGGACATGAGCTTTGCCAACCAAGCGCTATGCCTGGAACATCTGATTAAGAATAAGGGGAATCTTCAGCCAAAGGTCTACCCTGTGCCTGAGGAAATCGATAACGAAGTGGGGCGATTGAAGCTCAAAGCCATGAACATAAACATCGATTCCCTGACCCAGGAACAGAAGAAATACCTGGAAAGCTGGGAGGAGGGAACATAATCAAAGGAGAGAAAAATGTCGAACAGCTTTAATGAGACGGCTTCCTATTTTTTTGCTTCTGAGTCGGTCACCGAAGGACATCCGGACAAGCTCTGCGACCAGGTTTCCGATGCTGTACTTGATGCCATATTAGAGCAGGACCCCTTTGCCAGAGTTGCCTGCGAGGTCGCCGTGACCGTGGGACTGGTGATTGTTTTGGGTGAAATCACCACCAAGTGCTACGTAGAAATACCCGACGTTGTGCGTAAGGTTGTCAGGGACGCCGGTTACGTCAGACCAGAATACGGCTTTGATTACGAAAGCTGCGGCACACTGGTATCCATTAAGAAGCAATCGGCCGATATCTCCGCAGGCGTAACCAAATCGAAGGAAGCCAGAGAGGAGAGGAAAGTCGACGAGCTGGATAAGACTGGCGCCGGCGACCAGGGGATGATGTTCGGTTTCGCCTGTAACGAGACGCCGGAGTTGATGCCGCTGCCCATCTCGCTGGCACACAAGCTGTGCCGCCAGCTGGCTAAGGTCAGAAAGGAAAAGACCATACCCTACCTCCGCCCCGATGGCAAATCTCAGGTGACCGTAGAATACTGCCGCGGTCTACCTAAGAGAGTAGACTCGGTGGTCATCGGAGCACATCATGACCCCGGGATCAGCCGCGACCAAATGGAGCAAGATATAAAAGAAAAGGTTATCAAGGCCGTCATCCCGTCAAAGTTCCTGGATGACAAAACAGCCTACTACATAAACGGCGCCGGACAGTTCGTCATCGGCGGGCCGGTATCAGATACCGGCTTCACCGGCCGCAAGATATTAGTCGATACCTACGGCGGTTATGCCCGCCATGGCGGTGGAGCCTTCTCGGGCAAAGACCCGACCAAGGTCGACCGCTCCGCCAGCTATATGACACGGTATATTGCCAAGAACATAGTCGCTGCCGGACTGGCCGACCGCATCGAAGTGCAGGTCTCCTATGTCATCGGCGTCGCCCACCCGCTATCCGTCTCCTGCGAGACCTTCGGCACCAGAAAAGTGCCTGACAAAATCATACTTGAGCTGATTGAGAAGCACTTTGATTTACGTCCCGAAGCCATTATTAGATACCTCGACCTCCGCCGACCTATATATCGACAGACCGCCGCCTACGGGCATTTCGGCAGAGACGACCTCGAACTGCCCTGGGAGAGGACGGACAAGGCTAAAATACTCAGGGCCGAGGCGGGATTAAAAGACTAAAGAAGGCAATGGATAAGGTCATTAAATTCGGCACTGACGGCTGGCGGGCGGTTATCGCGGAAGATTTTACCTTTGATAACGTCCGTGCCTGTGCCCAGGGAGTAGCTGACTATTTAAAGCGAGCCAAGTTATCTGAACGCGGGCTGGTCATCGGTTATGACACCCGTTTTGCCTCAGAAGACTTTGCCGCAGCTGCCGCCGAGGTAATCGCCGGCAATAAAATTAAAGTTAACTTGTGCTCTAAGGCAGCGCCGACGCCGGTGATAAGCTACGCTGTCACCGCTACCAAATCAGCCGGCGGTATTATCATCACCGCCAGCCACAACCCGGCCCGCTGGAACGGCTTCAAATTCAAGGATGACCTTGGAGCCAGCGCTCCGTCTGAGGTCGCCGCAGAAATAGAAAGGAATGCCAACGAAGCCCATTCTGTAGGCGAGGTAAAACAAATCCCACTGGCTGACATCCTGAATAGTAAGCTCGTAACGTACTTCGACCCCGACCCCGTGTATTTCAAGCAGCTACAGCGACTTATTGACCTGGAAACTATTCGCCGCAGCCCGCTAAAGGTTATGGTGGATTCCATGTACGGGGCTGGAATCGGCTATTTCACGGAGCTACTCCAGGGCGGCAAAATTGAAGTTATACCGATTAATGGCGAGCGCAATCCGAGTTTCCCCGGAATAAACCCCGAGCCTATCGCCAAAAACCTGGCCAAGCTTTCCAGCCTTATTATGGAACAGAAGGCAAATGTGGGTATAGCCAACGATGGCGATGCCGACCGGATTGGTATAGTTGATGAGAAAGGAAACTTCATCAATCAGCTTCAGGTCTTCGCCCTGCTCGTACTTTACTTTCTGGAGGTCCGCGGAGAGCGCGGTGCCATAGTCAAGACCCTGAGCGACACTATGATGATTGACCGGCTGGGAAAACTTTTCAACGTTCCCGTTTATGAGACGCCGGTAGGCTTCAAATATGTAGCTCCACTGATGGTAGAGAAGAATGCGCTCATCGGTGGTGAGGAGAGTGGCGGTTACGGCTTCCGCGGTCATGTCCCCGAGCGCGACGGCATACTCGCCGGCCTGTACTTCCTCGATTTCATGATTAAGACGGGCAAGACACCGTCGCAGCTGCTGGAGTATTTGTTCAGTAAAGTCGGCCCTCACTACTACGACCGCATCGATGTTCATATTGCGGAGGATGAACGTCAAAAATATACCGACAAGCTGGCGAAGAGCTCAATCAAGTCCATAGCCGGCACAGAGGTATCCAGAGTAGATACCACTGACGGCTACCGTTACATTTTATCCGACGATTCCTGGCTGCTCATCCGCTTTTCCGGCACCGAGCCGCTCATCCGCATCTACGCCGAAGGTCACAGCCCGGAAGAGGTGCAGAAATTGCTGGACAGTGGTAAAAAATTGTTAGGTCTTTAAGATATGGTCAATTTAGACGAAATCCAAATATACAAGCAGCTAAACCCGGAAAACATGGGGGGGCACCTTCACGGGCTGCCCCAGCAGTGCCGCACTGCCTGGGATAAAGCTAAAGAATTCCAGTTGCCCAGAGATTACGCGAACATTGACAAAGTGGTTATTTTAGGCATGGGCGGCTCGGCCATAGGCGGCGATTTAGTCCGCAGCCTGTTTTCATCGAAAAAGAAACCGATTATCTTCGTCAGCCGCGATTATGACCTGCCCGCTTTTGTTGATGACAAGACACTGATTATCGCCTCGAGCTACTCCGGAAATACCGAGGAAACGCTGTCTGCCTTTTCTCAGGCGTTAGACAAGAAGTGTAAGAAGCTGGCCATGACCACCGGCGGCAGACTAAAGGCTCTGGCCGAAGATGCCAAGGTGCCGGTGTTCGTCATAAATTATATTGCCCAGCCTCGAGCAGCTGTGGGCTACGGCTTCATGTCACTGATAGCTTTCCTGCAAAAGCTAGGCCTCCTCGAGGACAAAACGGCCGAGGTCAAGGCGATGATTCAAGACCTGGATAAGCTACTGGAAGAGCTTAAGGAGACCGTACCCACCGGCTCAAACCGAGCCAAGCAACTGGCCACCAAGCTGCATGGTAAAATAGCCGTCATTTACGGCGCCGGCATTCTCTCGGAGGTCGCTCATCGCTGGAAGACGCAGATTAACGAGAACAGCAAAGCCTGGGCCTTTTATGAGGTATTCCCTGAGCTCAATCACAATGCTGTCGTCGGTTATCAGTTCCCCCAGGAGCTGGCTTCAAAAATATATGTAGTCCTGCTCCGCTCCTCATCCCTTCACCCCCGAATCTTGATTCGCTACCAGGTTACCAGCGAGCTACTGGAGCAGAGCGGAATCAGCCATGAGACCATTGACAGCCGGGGCAAAAGTGAACTGAGCCAGATGATGGGCTTGATTTACCTCGGTGATTGGACAAGCTATTACCTGGCAATACTCAACGAGACAGACCCCACACCGGTAAAGGCCATCGACTACCTGAAGAAGCGGCTGAGCGAAGCGAAGTAGGCTTCAGAATATCTATAATGCTCATCCACAGAGGTAACTAGCACAAACAGTTTATCGATGCTATAATTTGCCGACATTGGCAAATGCGAATGACCAGAAATGTAAAGGAGGTGAGAGCAATGACTGAAATCCTGTATCTCCAATTCACCTGAGTTTGAACCAAGTGGCTTGGTGCAAGTTTTGCATCAGTCAGCTCGCAGAACCTCCGTTTCTGTAATTTCAGGAGGCTTATGGCTGTTTAGTGCATTTTGTACAATGCCTCCTGAAGCGATGGTGCGGAGTTTCTCGACCGTCGCTTTTTTATTTATTAAAAAATTAACAACAGGGAGGTTAACTTTGACACATAAGGTATTTCTTATCCAATCCGAATGGCTGGGGAGGGGAGATGAGCAACTGGGCTCCATGCTGATGGCTAACTTTCTTCGATTGCTCGGTGAAAGCCAAGATAAGCCGAGCGGTATGATATTCTGGAATACTGGAATACGTCTTGCATGTGAAGGCTCCCCAGTTTTGAACCGTTTGAAACAGCTTGAAGAACAGGGTGTGGAGCTTCTGGCCTGCACCACCTGCCTTGAACACTTTGAGCTGACGGATAAGCTGGCAGTCGGTAAACCGACAAATATGATGAAATCCATTCAGTCCATGCTGGGTAGCGATATCGTCAGCCTGTAAATAAAGCAACTATCAATTTGACACAGGATGGATGGGAATCAGATATAAGAACTCAATCCATTTTCTTGGGAAACCAGCCTGATTTCTTTGCCCACCAAAAAGCGAGATAGGTGGCTATAACAGTAGACACTACCAGAAGAGCTATATACCAGCCTCTATCCGCTGGAGTCATGGCGAAAGCCGAGTTGCCGAAGATGGTGGCCAGTGTGTTGGGGACAAGTACTGCCGTTCCCAGAATGGTCAAATAGGTCATAATCATGGCCATCCTGTTGTTAAGAACCTGCAGCTGATTGTTGTATATCGACTGCAAGACTTCCAGTCCTGAAGCCAGCACTTCGGATAGATGCTCAGCCAGACCTATCTGCTGCCTTACATCCTCAGCTAGCAAACCTACTTGTTCCAATAGGTGCGTGTTATCAGAGAGCACCTCGGCATCTCCATAGCGTACATCATGGAGTACATCAACCGTTTCCCATAGTGCGTTCAGGTAGCTGATAAGTGCGTGTTTCATGCCATAAATCTCTGGCCCCAGTATGGTACGCGGAGTCTCCGGATTCATCAGCCGTTTGTTCAGCTCATCACCATGTTCCTCAATCTGGCGCAGGTGCTCGAAATTTCGGTCGTTATTTTGGTCTATTATGCGTATGAGCAATATGGTCAACTTGTCTTCAGGAGAGGCATCAATAGGTATTTTCTGCAATACTTTACTGGAATACCGGCGCAAGCGGCTGAATCTACGGTCCACATCCATCGGGTGAATGGTCAGAATGAGGTTCTTTCTCAGAAAGAGTAGTGTGGTGTGAGTCTGCACGTCAGGGTGGTCGTGCAGACGAATCTGAATGGAGGGAAGCTTTAGCCCCATCTCGGTATTCAAATCTTCGTACAGCAGGCGAGATTCTCCGCTTAGCGATGAAATAAGTTGGTCGCTGAATCCAAGAAGTGTGCCGGCAATGCGGGCGTCTTTTTCAAAATCGCCGGTACGGAAGTCTACCCAGGCAATGACGGCACCGCTAAGTATCTCCAGAATGCGAACCGGCGAATCGGCTTCATCCATGAAGAGACTGCCATCGGCACAGATGGCGGCGCAGAACCATCCTTTCTGATGATTGTCGGTTCCGGTGGGCTTTTCTGCCTGACAAATTTCATTGTTAATGCGGAGTTCCTTTTCCACGTCCCTCACTACATTGGCAGTGACAACTTTGGCGCGTTTCCGATTTATAGTTTCTTTTGCCATCAATTTCCTACCGAATTATGGCAGGCAATGCAGTATCAGTCAAGCCCGCCTAGCGAGTGAAACAATGCAAGAATATACGAATTATAAAGCTGCTGGTGACCCCAGTTCAAACTGGGCGGCCTTTACTTAAAAAAGAACGGATAAATAGGTCTAAGCAGGCTTTTACCAGTTTCTGAAGTTGCGAAGCTTTATCGCTTCGTATATTGAGGTGCTTTGCGGGCGCGCTTGAGACCGTACTTCTTGCGCTCTTTTATTCGAGCGTCGCGAGTCAACAGTCCTGCCTGACGCAGCAGAGGCTTGAACTGCTCGTTAGCTACCACCAGGGCTCGCGCAATGCCATGTCGAATAGCCTCAGACTGCCCGGTGACACCGCCGCCGGTCACCTTGATTTCAACATTGAACTTGCCTGCGGTGTCAGTAGCCTTGAAGGGTTGCTCGATGTTGTGGCGATGTTCAAGGCGTGGGAAAAAATCCTGGTACGGCTTACCATTGACCATAATCTCTCCCTTGCCTGAGAACAGCTTTACCTGCGCTATGGCGCACTTGCGCTTGCCTGTACCACGGTCATAGGTCTGAGTAGTCACTAGATTCAACTCCCCTTTTCACTTGTTTTCATGCCAGCAACCTGTGCCTGATGAGGATGGCTGTCACCGGTGTAAACTTTGAGCTTCTTAAACATGGCTCTACCCAATCGATTATGCGGCAACATGCCTTTGACTGCATGCTCAATCACTCTCGTCGGGTGCGTAGCCATCATCTCTTCGTAAGTCTCAGCTTTAATGCCGCCAGGGTATCCTGAATGCCGATAGTAAGTTTTTTGCTTTGGTTTCTTCCCGGTGACTCTGATTTTAGTTGCGTTGAGCACAATGACAAAATCGCCGGTATCAAGATACGGAACGAATGTCGGCTTGTGTTTGCCCATGAGCAAGTTTGCTACCTGTGTGGCCAGCTTGCCTAAGGTCTTCCCCGAGGCATCAATAACATGCCACCGGCGTTCAACGTCTTTAGCTTTGGTTGAATAGGTCTTCATATTGCCAGCTCCAGATTGCTACGGTAATTGACTTTAGTCAGACTAAGGCCGTAAGCAGGTGCGGTCGGTCCGGCCAGTCCCAGCAGCTTTGCCTCCATAATCTGATGAAATTCATCAAGTCCTACTTTACCTAAACCCACCCTTATTAGCAAGCCAACCATATTACGGACCTGATGAGGTAGAAATGAATTAGCTATCACATGATAAGTGACCAGGTCATCCTTTTTTGTCACCTTCGCTTTCTTGACAGTGCGCACTGTGCTTGTC
>JBAVQV010000134.1:0-15449 GCA_049694415.1 Dehalococcoidia bacterium | reverse complement strand
TGGTACCCGTTATGATGACGGCAGGGAGCGCCTGCCCCTGGGTGCCGGAGTTCGGGTTTACCGAGGTTACTGTCGGTGTCCCGGGCGGCACCGCGTTCACCGTAAATCCGTTAGGCAGTGTGCCGGTGCCTCCAGGCGTGGTCACCGAAACATTCCTGGCTCCCACGGCAGCAGCACCGGCGATGCTGATATTTGCCGTTATCTGCGTGGCGCTGTTTACGGGAAAGCTGTTGACTGTTATGCCGGCACCGAAGCTGACAGCAGTAGCCCCGGTGAAATTGGTACCCGTTATGATGACGGCAGGGAGCGCCTGCCCCTGGGTGCCGGAGTTCGGGTTTACCGAGGTTACTGTCGGTGTCCCGGGCGGTGCTTGAGTTACTGTCAGGTTAAGGTTTGTGTAACCGCCGACCTCCCAGATAAATGTCTCATTTGCCAGTAAGGTGCCGACGTAGAACTTCACCGTGGCGCCAGCAGTGCCCGGTACCTTGAATGTCGGGACATAGCCATATCTCCCCAGGTTGTCCACGGCGGTCTCGGCAGCTTTGACGTCGTTTACATAAGCCTCGACCTTTGTTCCTTCGGCCGCCGGGGTGCCGTCAACTTTTACAGTGCCATAGAACTGGTGCGGCAGTGGTGGTGGCGGGCCATCGGCTGCCACAACGCCGCCAGTCATGAGGCACAGGGCTAGCAGGAGCCCGAAGGCTCCTGCTAGCCTACCACCGGCATGCCGGTTGATACCTTTTTTGTTTCTGTTATTTAATCCGTTCAGCCGGTTCTTCATTAATCTCATACCTCCAAACTTACGGATAAATCGTCCCGTTGGCGGTGAACGAAATCCAGTAGCCAAAGCCGGGAACCATGTTATCCGAGGGCTGAAGCACGAAGTAGGCACCGTTGACCATGCCATAGATTCTGGTGTACTTCCCAGCCACGGCTAACAAGTAATCACTGGCTGTCCTCGCTGTGGTCGACTTGAAGCCAACCATATTCCAACCCGTGACAATGTTGTATTCGGGCGGTAGGCTCGGCGGTGGCAGTATGTCCACCCCGTTGTTAATATGGAGTGTGGCGCCGCCAGCCTTAATATTCATAAAGTAGGCTTTACCATCCACCATAGTGGCCAGGTCAACTGGTCCGCCGGGTGAGAATGAGTGCCAGCCTGTAGCCGGGTCGTAGTACCAGACAACGAGTACCTGCCCGACTATACCGGCAAGTATGGTATTAATGTCGGTCACTTTAACGCCTGCTCCGTTCGTTGGTATCTGTGGCAGGGACATCAGGTTCCAGCCCGCAGACAGAGGAATATCCGAAACTGACCTGTTTATGGTCACTGACGCCGTGTTGTTGCCGATAACACCATCAGGCTGGTCGCCCTTCACGGTCACCGTATTGGCGATTGCTGTGCCTACCGTAACCTTAGCTGTTAGCAGCAGTGTAGCTTTAGCGCCGACTACCAGCCCGCCGACAGTCCACTGGCCTGTCCCTAAATCGCTGCCCTGAGTGGGTGAAGAGGACACCCAGGTAAGTCCCGCAGGCAAAGTATCGGTCACCACCACTCCGCTGGCATCGATGGGACCGTTGTTGGTTACGACAATGGTGTAGACGACGTTGCTGTTAAGCGCTGGGAAGGCATTGTCCACCGTCTTGGTGATGCCCAGGTCAGCGCCTCCCAGTTGCTTCACCGTAACGCTCGCGGGTTTAAGAGCAGTAGCCAGAATTTCCGCGTTCGGGACCGATACTGGCGTTACCCCACATACCCAGCCAAACTCATCGCGACCGGACGGGGTAATAGTAATGGTGCTATTAGACACTACCTTGCACACCAGATGCCAGGTTACTGTCTGTGAGCCGTTGAGTCCGTGGCCGGCAAGAGTACCTACTGGTTGGGTATATCCGCCTTCACGGACGCGGACACTACCCTCGGGCATTACCGAGAGGGTCAGCGCCACCTCGGAGGCATCAGCCTCGCCGGTGTTGGTTACAGTGCTGGTGATATCGAAGTTATCTCCAACATTAACCGTCGCCGGATTTCCGGCGATATCCACCTTCAGGCTTGCCGCCGGATGCTGGACAACTGTTACCGGTGTAGAAGTAAACGTTAGGATAAGCCCTGTGACTGCATCCTTGCCCGTTGCCGTTACTTTTATATCAGTGGGAACACCTTTGTCGCAGTGCGCAGTCCAGGTGGCCGTCTTGGTAGCACCTGCGGCCATGTCGCCAAGGGGTATTGCGCCCGTTGGTGACACCGCATGGGCTCCGGCTGCGGGATTAAATGCTATTGTGGCTGCTGTATCGAGGGAGGTTGTCTGACCATTGTTGGTAACTGTGGCAGTCACGGCAAACTCCTGACAGGTCAGGAGGCAAGTGCCGGCAAAGGGTGATACGATAACTACCCCAAGGGATGTCGGTGTCTGCTGGTGAACGGTAATCTCGTCGGATTTCGTGATGGGACATGGAGGGGTTCCAGTAGTATCGCCAGTCACCGTTACCTTGATGTCGGCATCGCCCGCTTCTTTGCAGTGCATCGTCCAGGATACTTGCTGCGTACCCCCGTTAACGAAGCTAATGGACTTAGTTTCAATCTCATTGGTAACCAGCTCAACCGTGTTTGAGAACGATATCGTGGCGCTCAACGGTGAGGTGAAATCGGTATCGGCGTCCTGATCGATAACGTTAGCGGTAACGCAGAAGGTATCGGACGGATGGAATATGGAGCACGGCGGAGGGCTGATAATCACCACACCCAGGTCAAGCTGCTGTGTTTTTACTGGACCTGCGTTAGCGGTAAGGTCTTTCTTACACACTTCATCCCTGCCGGTCACGCCGACACTGAGGCTGGCATTCGCGCCGCCATTGCATCTGACTGTCCACGTGTAATCCTTAGTTACGCCTGGCGTGATGGTGCCTATGGTAGCCGGGTTATCCCCCTTGACCAGGGTAACACTGCTACCAGCCTGGGTTAACGTTGCCACAACATTGGTGGCAACATTATTAGTCCCTAATACGCCGAGGTTGGTAATATGGGCAGTGACATCGAACTCCTGGCACGCGGTGGCGCACGCAGGTACATCGAGAGTGACGCCAAGACTTGTCGCACATCTCTGATGCACAGTGATCTTATCCGTATCACACAGCGTATGCGTACCGGATATACCACTGTAGGTCACTGTGATATCGACGTCTCCCGCACCGGTGCACTTCACATGCCACATGTTAGGCGGGCCTGGGGGATCAGACAGCTTGCGTGTCTGACCTTGAGGGATGGTCCAGTTCTGAGGCGTGCCGGGCTGCGGGTTTCCGATGGGGAAAAGCGAGGCATTTCCGGCAATCGCTATACTGATATTACCATCGACATTCCCTGTATAACAGTTCTGTACCGAAACATCAACGAAGAACTCGTCTTCGCAACAAAACGTAGTGTCCTTCGTCGGCGTAAGTATCTTGACGATAAGCTCCCTCTGGTCCCTATAGTTAGTCAGAACAGCTTGTGTGGCATTCACTGTGGTACTCAAGCAAGTAGCCTTGGCATCCACGGTGAAACTGACCCAATCAGGATCCGCGCATGGCGCCGTCCTGCCCTTGCAGTGCACGCACCAGCTCACCGGAACTTCAGCACCTGGGGCTATTGGCCCGGCCGCAAACGTGTACCAGGCACCAATAGTAGGAGGTGTAGTACATCCCACCTGGTCAATATTCGCTGCGCCTGCTGTTGCTGTGAGCAGAGCCTTGACATCAGTAACAGGTGAACTCCCCGTATTTTTAATCTTACCGGTCACGTTAAAGGTAGTGCAAATGCATACCTTTTTATCGGTCGGCGGCGGGTCCATCGTTATCAAAAGACCGCACGTATTGCCCTGCTGCACCGTGATTTTGGTATCGCAGGCTGCGCAGTCCTGGCAAGAACTTGCTACATGGACTACTAAATCAGTCGGCCCAATTGATTTGCAGTGGACCGTCCAGTTGACCTCCTGGCTTTCATGGGCGGGAAATACAAGAATTGTGTAAGTAGCTGCTCCGCCTACCAGCTCGGCGTTTGCCCCAGGGCTAAGTGTGACAGCCACGGGAGCGCAGTCTGTGTCACCGTTATTGGTAACCAGAGCGGTGACGGCAAACTGGTCGGAAACGGCGAACTGCGTACCAGCTGCAGGTTTGGTGATTTGCACTGAAAGCTTGCAGTCCTGCTGTATAGTTATCTGCTCGGTCTTAGAAACCGGGGTGCAACCGCTCATGTATGTTGCCGTAATCGCAATAGTAGCTGGGCCCGGCTTATCGCAGGTTAGGTTCGTCCAGGTGTACTCCTTACAGTAGCCCGGGCAGATATCGCCAACAGCTTGAGGAGCGAGGGCCTGAGGAGCGCTTGCTGTAACCGTACCTGTTATAACAACGCTGTTGGCTACCGCGTCACCGGTGTTGCACACCTTGGCGTTAACATTAAAACTTGTACAGGCCCAAACTTTGCTGGGGTTAGTCGTGATGGTAATGCCCAGCACGGGACCACCTAGTCCGCTGACGGGCGCCTCCGGAGACAATACCGTTCCTAGAGACACAGCCGCCACCGGCGCTGGCGCTGCTGGCATGGCTATAAATGCAGCCACCATCAATAAAACCCCGAGTATTGCTATGATTCTTTTTACCAAACTAAACCTCCTTATTTACTGATAACTTTGCTAATAAAATGGAAAGCTGATTTTAAAATATTCTAAGTCCAATCAATAATGATCACCTCCTTTTAGCATCTTTTTCATGATAACTAAGGATATTCTGTATCCTTCACGATATTTCTCTTTGTCTATGCGCATCACCTCCTTATTAAAGCTTAATTCGAAGACACTAACTTTCTGTACGACGTCGTTTTTTCACTTCTTCTGGCTTCCCGCTCTCCACTCTCTCGGAATGTTCCTTTTCATGCCGGTCGGACCAACATACGGCACACAGCCCGCCCATAGTTTTGCTAGCCGCCCCGCTTATCATGTCACATTCCGCCCCGCATTTCGGGCACATTACTGTCTTGTTCATGCTACCAACTGCGCGGGAGACAGAAATTAAACCCTGGCTCATCTCTGGTTGCTTCTGGGCTGTCGCTGAGGCTTTTCAGCCTTGTTATCTTTAGAGTGTTCCTCCAGAATTTGAGCAACCAGATGATTAAGGTGCATGCCCTTCTCGACTGCCTCCCCCTTCAGTTTTCGGTGTAGCTCGACACTTAAACTGGTACGAATTTCAGGCATTCCCTCTCCGATATTCGGAAGTCATCCAACACACACAACACGGGAATCACACCACGCACAGCCAAACCCTCATGGCTTACCTGAGCGTACAATAAGTGTCCCCATGCGTACATAATAATAAGGACTTTCTTCCTATTTGTCAATAGGTTTTTCAGAAAAATTTGTGGAAAACAGAATTCTGGGGTGCAGACGTTATTCCGTGTAAGGCTTGTCCCGGGCAAAGCTGAGTGGGTTCGGTGGAGCGATTTGGTTGGGTGAGAAGGGTTATCTTTCTAGAGAGTCTTGTCGAGGTTGTTTATTAACCTGTCACTCTGAGCGCACAGCGAAGAGCCTGTTAGATTCTTCGCGGAGTTTATCCTGAGTATACATTCTTCGACAGGCTCAGAATGAGCGTAACGAGGGGCTCAGATTCTTCGACAGGCTCAGAATGAGCGGTAGGAAGGGCTCGCAATGACAGCCTCGAGTTGCTAAACAATCTCAGTCTTGACAAAATTGCCAAATAATATTGAAATATGGTAGAATTTGACATTACACTTAAAAAGCTGAATTCTACATAAACATTTTCCTTATCTGTTACGTTCTAATATATATTGGAACAGAATGAAAAAAGAACAAACACCCCTGGTTTCGTTTCTGAACGAGCTGATGCGCCGGCGGAGATTGCTGCCGAGTCAACTGGCGGCGGAGCTGGGTATAAGCCATGCTACCGTCAGCCGCTGGCTTTCCGGTCAGGACCTCCCCAGCGTTAGGTCATGCCAGAAGCTGGCTAAATATAGCGGCGTACCTCTTACCACGGTTCTTGCCGCCACCGGTTACCTGCCTGTGGTGGCTGAAACGAAAGCTGCCGAATGGCCGGAGTTTCGTGACTATGCTAAACATAAATACCCCGAGGCACTGGATGAGGACTTGATTACCATGATTGAGGACCTGATTGAGCGCCGGCGGTCAAAAGGATATAGTAGTAAAGCCGACAACAAGTCAGGAGAAAATAAAAAGTAGACTGAACCAAACTCCGGAAGCAACCCCGAGCTTTCTTATTAACCTCGAGGCTTTAGCCTCGGGAACCACGACCCTAAAGGGTCGGGAGTACATTTTCCATCAGCCTCTATAATCCCTGTCTGCAAGGCGGACTTTAAGGTTTTTTCGATATTCTTACCCGAAAGCTCTTGACAAATCTCTGAAATATGGTAGTATAGTCATATAGAATGTGCGGCATCGCACATTATTTGTACGCTTCTGTGTTACAGCGAATGAAGGCTACAAAGAAAGACTATTAGTTGGAAGATGAGCTCTGGGCTTGTGTGGCTGCCAGCGATGGAGTGCGTTGCCCCCTACGCATCTGGTGTGTTACTTATTATTTGGGTGGTGAGCAGGACGGCTGCACCAAAGATGGCTGCACCGAAGATGGCTGGTGCCTAGACCGCAATCTGGATTTTGCTATTCGCCGCTACGAAAAGCTGTCTAAGAAATGTGATCAGGAATTTATCCCGTCCCCCGACTGTGATTTTGTGTTTCTACATCCCTGCAGGATATTTCGTTTGATTGAGTTTGCGGCGGATTGTTTCCTTCAACGTGCAGGAATTTGTCATCCACCGGTGCCCATAAATCTGGCAATGCAGGCTGATCCGGAGAATGGTGTGGAGATTCGCCTGGTACCGCTAGAAGCTTACCACGGCGGCCTGTGGCGTTCACAGGGGAAATGGATAGTCCATCTTAATTCAAATGACACACCCGCCAGAAGGAGATTTACTCTATTCCACGAGGTCTTCCATATCCGGGCTCATCTTAAAACAACCACTCCCGTGTTCGCCAAAGTAGGATTTGATAGGGCTTCTTTTAATGAGAGTTTGGCCGACTACTTCGCTGCCTGCGTCTTAGCACCGCCAAATTGGGTGAAGGAAGAGTGGGCAAAGTTTAAAGATCACTCGAAAATGGCAGCGCATTTTAATATCCCCTTAGCCGTCATGCATGTCATGCTCAAGCGTGTGGGGCTGGCAGTTTTATTCGGTCTGGTGGCTCTGCTTACCTTAGGAACACCATTTTGCTGACTAGCTTATATCGCTCTCTCTAAACTGTAGCGTTCTCCAGCCATTTTTTTGAAAGAACCTGTGTTTAAAAGCATGCAGTGGCGACCTTTTAAGGTCACGATATGGCGAGGCTAAAGCCTCGCATGGGGTAGGGTGGCGGACAAACCTAAAGGTTTATCCCTACATGCCAAGTTTAATCCCATAAAGACTTAGCTACATCTTCCAGACCGAGTTCAAGCAGCTTATTTTTACCCGGTATGCCGGTGGCGTCCCAGTCCCTGGCGGCGAGATAATCGCTGCGCAGTGTGGCGAAGTCTACACTCCTTCCCGCCGTGGGCCCGGCTTCGGGTGGAGGATTGCCAGCCACCCTGCCCGGGACCTTGAAGTCAGATATGCCTACACCTTCGCGGGCATTGAACGCCTGCCGAATGCTGGCGACCCTGTCTCCTACCTTTAACAGGTCATCAATGCTATAGTCCCAGCCCGTGGCCAGGTTTATGAAGTCGGTGAGAGCGCTGGCATCCATGAAACCGTAGCCGAACTGGCATAGGCCGGCACAGCTTATGGCATGCATCAGGTCGCTGCCCATTTTATTTGCCGCACCACGGCCGGCAGTAGATTTGCGGTCGTAAGCGGGGAATTCCAGGCCGCTGGCTGGCTTGGTGCTGTAGTTACCCTGTGTATGACGGGCGGGTGTGGCATCGAGATAGGAAGTGGCATAATTCAGGTACCGTTTGGGGTCGTGCATGGATACTTCCTGGCCGTGTATATGGATGGCAAATTCTTCAGCTCCTTTGCCTATCTGCTCGGCTGTCCGTTTGACGCCGTCGGCAAGTATCCCGCCGAATCCCTGCCTCTTGGCGAGCTTCTCGGTCATGTCAACGATAGCTTTGTGGTTGCCCCATCTAAGCTCGATGCCATCGGTATCTTTATTACTGATTAAGCCGTTTTCGTAACATTCTATGGCGAAGGCTATGGTGGAACCGGTGGAAATCGTGTCCAGTCCGTATCGGTTACAGATGTCATTGACTTTTATTATGGACTCGAGGTTGTCGTTCAAGCACATTGAGCCGAAGGCTGCCAGCGTCTCGTATTCGGGCTTGTGCACCTGTGCCGGGTAGTTATACTGTCCTGTGCCGGGCTTCATATGCCCGCCGCAGGCAACGGGACAGCGCCAGCAGCCATATCTGCGCTCCTGCAAATCGATTACTCTCTGGTCGCTAATGGCAGCGGCAGTGGTAAAATCCAGCGCTGTACCTTTCCAGTTCCTGACCGGCGCATCCCCGATTTGCGTAAGCTGATTCATGCCGGAGCAAGTGCCGAAATTGCGGAACGCTTCAATGGCGCCACCTAGTTGACCAAGGTGCTTGGTACGTGCCGCTTTTATCTCTAACTCGTGGGCGATAGGGACTTTTTGGTTACCCATCACAGCCACAGCCTTGAGCTTCTTGGAGCCCATCAAGGCGCCCAGACCCGAACGGCCGGCGGCTCGCCCCCTATTGTTAATAATGCAGGAAATAAGTGACAGGCTCTCACCTGACGGCCCGATGCAAGCGATTCGAGCCTCCTTGCCAAGCTCAGCCTGGAGCAATGACTCCGTTTCCCAGGTATCCTTGCCCCACAATTTATGTGCCGGCCTCAGTTCGGCTTTACAGTTATCGATGAAGAGGTAAACTGGAGTGGGTGAAATGCCGGTGAAGAAAACGGCGTCATAGCCGGCGAATTTCAGATATGGACCGAAATCTCCACCGGAGTTGGCATCACCCCATGTTCCGGTCAGCGGCGATTTGCCAACTACCACGTATCTCGAGCCGAATAGAGCTGGTGTACCGGTTAGAAGGCCGGTAACGAATCCCAGCATGGCATCCGGCACCAGCGGATCAACTTCGGCTTTCTGCCGGCTGAAGAGGACTCTGGCCCCGATGCCGTAGCCGCCGAAGAAATTTTGATACAGGTCGTCTACCGCCAACTCCTCAGATATTTTCCCATGAGTCAGGTCAACGAACAGGATTTTGCCCATGTAGCCTCCACGCATAATTTACCTCCTGAATCAAAACTCGCTGCGTAATTGCAATAACGGGCTAACCAGATTATTATACCTTCGAATCTCGGACAAGTCTAAAGGCTTCTCCCCAAGTTTGCTCCAGTTCTGTCATTGCCAGCCCTTCGCTATTTGCCGGTGACGGTCCCTCGTTACGCTCATTCTGAGCCCTTCGCTACATGTCATTCTGAAGGAGAGAAGAAGCCAAATGAATTTGTAGCCTCGACCTTTTAAGGTCGAGGTCACGAGGCTAAAGCCTCGTGGCTACATTGGGCGGAAACTACCTCCGTTCGTTTGACACTATATCTGGGTTTTTGTTAAACTGCCTTCGAGGTGGCCAGGGAATCAGCCAAGACCTTATCTGCTGCAACTTCAACCAGGGGGCTGGTTGAGATTTTTACCGGCGAGGGCAAAGGCAAAACATCAGCAGCTCTGGGGGCTATTATACGTGCCCTGGGGCATGGTCTCCGAGTTTACATCGTCTTCTTCATGAAAGGCGATTTCCCCTACGGGGAACAGAAAATTCTATGCCAACTGCCCAATTGTACCGTGGAAAGGTTCGGATTTCAGGAATTTGTTGACCCGGCCCATGTTAAACCGGAGGAGAGGGAAGAGGCTAGGAAGGCACTGGAAGCTGCCCGCAAGGCTATGCTCAGCCTGAAATATGACGTGGTCATACTCGACGAAGTAAATGTGGCCGCTGCTTGGAAGTTGATTGACCTAGATGACGTCATAAAGGTGATACATGACAAGCCGGAAAAGGTAGAGCTTATACTTACTGGCCGCTACGCTGACCCAAAGTTAATCGAGCTAGCTGATCTGGTCACCGATATGGTCAAGGTAAAGCATCCGTTTGATAAAGGGATACTGTCCCGTAAGGGCTTTGAATACTAGAGGTTAACGAATATGGGCAAAACGGAGCCGCGAAAATCAGATGATTTAGAGAAAAAAAACGGCCAGTGGCGTACCCGGGCCCAACGTTTTTCGGAAAGGCAGGATGCCTTTATCACTACCTCTGGTGTTCTTATAGAACGCCTCTACACACCAGTTGACATTGCTGACACGGACTATATACGTGACCTGGGCTTTCCCGGCGAATATCCTTATACCCGCGGCGTTCACTACACCGGCTACAGGGGAAAGCTGTGGACGATGCGCATGTTTGCCGGCTTCGGCTGTGCCGAAGAGACCAATGCCCGCTACAAGTATCTACTTAAGCACGGCGAAACCGGGCTGAGCGTTGCTTTCGACTTCCCCACTCTAAATGGCTACGATACGGATGCACCCGAAGCGAAGGGGGAATTCGGAAAGTGCGGTGTAGGCATCTCTTCCTTAGCCGACATGGAAATATTGTTCGACGCAATTCCCGTTGATGAGATAACTACATCCATGACGATTAACGGGCCGGCGGCGGTTATTTGGGCTATGTATCTGGCTAATGCTCAGAAGCAAGGCATCTCACTGGATAAGCTGGGCGGCACCATACAGAACGATATACTTAAAGAATATATGGCGCAAAACGCTTTTATCTTCCCGCCCAAGCCGTCTATGCGCCTTATCGTTGACACTTTCGAATACGGCATGAGACAAGTGCCACGCTGGAACACAATAAGCATCAGCGGCTACCATATACGTGAAGCTGGTGCCACCGCTGTTCAGGAGCTGGCTTTCACCCTGGCCGATGGATTAACTTATGTTCAAGCAGGAATTGAACGCGGGCTAAAGGTGGATGATTTTGCTCCCAGGCTCAGCTTCTTTTTCAACTGCGATAATGATTTTTTCGAGGAGATAGCCAAATTCCGTGCTGCCCGCCGCATCTGGGCGCGGGAAATGACAGAGCGATTTAATGGCGGCGAGCGCTCTCAATGGCTTCGCTTTCATACCCAGACAGCCGGCTGCTCGCTTAGTGCCCAACAGCCGGAAAATAACATTGTTCGTACCACTATTCAAGCTCTGGCTGCTGTCCTCGGTGGGACACAATCCCTGCACACCAACTCTATGGATGAAGCACTTGCTCTGCCATCGCAGAAAGCGGTGACAATTGCTCTGCGAACTCAGCAAATTATCGCCCACGAAAGCGGAGTGGCTAACACTATTGACCCGCTTGGCGGCAGCTATTTCATTGAATGCCTGACCAATAAGACGGAGAAGGCGGTATATGAGTATTTTGCCAAGATAGATTCGCTGGGTGGTGTTATACTAGCCATCGAAGCCGGCTTCTTTCACAGGGAAATCGCTGACTCAGCTTATCGTTATCAAAAAGAGATAGATGGCAAGAAACGAATTATTGTTGGAGTCAATGAATATACAACGAACGAACCGATGACCATTCCAATTCTGGAGATGGATAAAGAGGGTGAGAAGCGACAGCTTGAGCGGCTTAGTCGACTACGGCGAGAACGGAATAATGAACTGGTTTCAGTAAAGCTGGAGGCGTTGCGGCGGGCTGCCGGGGGCAATGAGAATCTGATGCCTTATCTTCTTGAAGCCGTAAGCTCCTATGCAACTCTAGGCGAAGTCTGCGACGTGCTGCGGAAGGTCTTCGGGGAATACCGGCTGCCGGCATTGGTGTGAAGACAAGTTAGAAGTTAAATAGCAAAATGCAAAATGACAAATCAAAATAAAAAAGGGGGCAAGATGAAACTAACTTTAAGCGTAATCAAAGCTGATATCGGTGGATATGTGGGCCATTCCAGCTCGCATCCGGAAGTGCTGGATAAAGGTGAAAAGTGTATGGCAGCAGCTAAAAAATCCGGGCTGCTCATTGACTATCATGTTACCCGATGCGGTGATGACCTTCAGCTGATAATGACACACCAGCATGGGGAGAGTGACGAGAAAATTCATAAGCTGGCATGGGACACCTTTGTTGACTGCACCAAACTAGCCAAAAAGCTTAAGCTACATGGTGCCGGTCAAGACATGTTGGCTGATGCCTTCTCGGGCAACGTCAAGGGCATGGGGCCCGGGGTTGCCGAGATGGAAATCGAGGAACGAGAGGCCGAGACAATCATCATTTTCATGGCAGACAAAACCGCCTCCGGCGCCTGGAACCTGCCTTTATACAAAATCTTCGCCGACCCGTTTAACACCATCGGCCTGGTCATCGCTGCAAATATGCATGGTGGTTTCTCTTTCGAGGTTCACGATGTCAAAGAGAGCAAGAAGATAGTTTTTAACGCTCCAGAGGAAATTTACGATATGCTAGTTTTTATAGGTGCACCCAGCCGCTTTGCTGTTAAAGATGTATATCACCGGGAGAGCGGTGAAATAGCAGCAGCCTCATCCACACAGAGACTCTCTCGTATGGCTGGCAGATATGTTGGCAAGGACGACCCGGTTTGTATTGTCCGCTCTCAGGGTCACTTCCCCGCTGTAGGCGAGATACTGGAACCTTTTGCCCACCCCCACATAGTAGAAGGCTGGATGAGAGGTTCACACAACGGTCCATTGATGCCGGTAGCCGTCAGGGAGAGCAACCCCTCACGCTTCGATGGCCCGCCCAGGGTGATTGCCGCTGGTTTTCAGCTTGCTAAAGGCATGCTGGTTGGACCTCGCGATATGTTCGATGACCCGGCTTTCGAGAATGCTCGCCAGGAGGCCAGGGATATTGCTGATATTCTACGTCGGCATGGGCCTTTTGAGCCCCATCGCCTGCCACTGGAAGAGATGGAATATACCACCATGCCCGAGGTGATGAAGAAGCTTAAGGGAAGATTCAAGAAAATTTAATTGCAAACGTCTATTCATGTAGCAGCGGGGCTTTAGCCCCGCTGCTACGACCCTTTAGGGTCGTAGCTACATTAAAAAGGGAACATGCTCAAGTTGCTACTGGCGACCACCAACCGGGGAAAAGTCCGCGAATATCGCAGCCTTTTGAGCGATCTGCCGTTTGAACTAGTGACACCGGATGAGATAGGTATTAACATAGCTGTGGAGGAGAACTATCCGAGCTATGAGGAGAACGCTAGGATGAAGGCCATCGCTTATGCCGGGGCGAGTCGCCTCACTACACTGGCTGACGATTCCGGACTGGAAGTTGATGTCTTAGGAGGCGAGCCGGGCATCCGGTCGGCTCGCGCCGCAGGCGAAGCAGCCGGCGATAAGGATAGGATTGAACATCTTCTGGCCAGACTGAAGGAAGTACCTTTGGAGAAGCGGACTGCCCATTTCAAATGTGTTATCGCCATAGCTACCCCGAAAGGAAAAACCGAGCTATGTCATGGAGAGTGCCAGGGTTTAATTGCTTTAGAGCCTAAGGGTGAAAACGGTTTTGGCTATGATCCGGTTTTTTACCTTTCTGAGCTTAAGAAGACTATGGCTGAGCTGCCCTTAGAGACGAAAAATCAAATCAGTCACCGTGGCAAAGCTGCCCGTGAGGCATACCGTATTCTGGAGAAAATTGCGGAAAAAGTGAAGCTATGACCGGTCTTTCCGACACCTTTAACCGTCCCATAAACTACCTCCGCATATCGGTGACCGACCGCTGCAACCTGCGCTGCATCTACTGCCTGCCACCTGAGGGCATTCGTCTGCTGCCTCATGACGAGGTATTGACTTATGAGGAGATTGCGACAATTGCCAGGCTAGCCTCTGAGCTGGGCATCAACAAGCTCAGGCTTACCGGCGGTGAGCCGCTGGTGAGAGCCAGGCTGCAGGAACTGGTCGCCATGCTGGCTGGGATTGACGGCATTGATGACATCTCGCTGACTACCAATGGAGTCCTTCTCAAACAGTATGCGGCTGAGCTTAAACAGGCTGGCTTAAAACGGGTAAATGTCAGCCTGGACTCTCTAAGTCGAGACAAGTTTGAGCGCATCACCCGCCATAATAACCTGGACGAGGTACTTCAAGGCATCGAGGCGGCTAAAGCCTGCGGGCTTAATCCAGTCAAGGTCAATATGGTGGTAATGCGGGGCATAAATGATGATGAGGTTATGGATTTTGCCAGATTAACTATAACTGAAGGCTGGCATGTCCGTTTTATCGAATTAATGCCATTTGCCACGGATAATCCCCCGGATGGACACTCGATAGGAGGCAAAACTAATCTTCACCCGCAGTTCGTCTCGGCTAATGAAATTAAGGAACGCCTCAATAGTCTGGGGGAACTGGAGCCCAGTCTGCCTATCACCGGAAGCGGTCCGGCTAAATACTTTCGCTTTCCGCAAGCTGGCGGCGCCATTGGTTTCATCGCGCCGGTCAGCCAGCACTTTTGCTTTAGTTGTAATCGCCTCCGCCTTACTGCCGAAGGCAAGCTCTGTCCCTGCCTGCTAAGTGACAACGAGATTGACCTGCGCCAGCCGCTGCGTAGCGGCGCCTCACCCCAGGAACTGAAAAAGGTCATCACCGAGGCAATTCAAGCGAAGCCACAGAAGCATGAGTTAACCCAGGGCCGAGCTTACAGGAAACGTCTAATGTCTCAGGTGGGGGGTTGATATGAGTTCATCTTCGGATATTCGCATGGTAGACGTTGGTGGCAAGCCGGTTACCAAAAGACAGGCTGTGGCCAGAGGAAAGGTGTTGATGCAGACGGCAACTTTGAGTTTGCTTAAGAAGGGTAAGTTGCCCAAGGGCGATGCTCTGGCGGCGGCGCGTATTGCCGGCATAATGGCGGCTAAAGAAACTTATCGCCTCATACCGCTGTGCCACCCGTTGCTCATCGAAGATGTTGAAATAGAATTCACTATAGATGAGAAAACCTCGGCGGTAGAAATCACGGCAACGGTAAAGGGCAGCGGCAAGACCGGGTTTGAGATGGAAGCTTTAACTGCCATTGCTGTTAGCGGGCTGACTATATATGATATGTGCAAAACAGTAGACCAGACGTTGCACCTGGACAGCATCCGCTTGGTTAAGAAAAGCGGCGGTAAAAGCGGGGCCATCTCGCTAGAATAAATCACCTCGCCATTAAGATCTGTGCCTCTATCATTCAGAGCGAGCGAAAAATCTCACTGAGTAAAATTACAAGCACTAAATCCGAAATCCCAAGCAAATCCAAATTAATCAATGTACAATGGCCAAACCGATTGACTTGACCCTGCAGGCGGGGTATACTTTGACACTACAACTGTTGGGGGGTGTGACATGAAACTATCCTGCCTTCAAGAGAACCTGAGTAAAGGATTGGGCATAGTTAGTCGGGCTGTAGCCACT
>JBAVQV010000133.1:0-44819 GCA_049694415.1 Dehalococcoidia bacterium | reverse complement strand
CCTTTCCACTTTGACTGTAGTTTGCTGGCTTTTATTTGGCCAATCACTACTCCTGAGAGACCAGAAAAGGCAGTAGATGCCACGATTACGGCCATTATGCCTTCGTTCATTTCTTTCCCTCCTTTTTGACCAATTCTACTGATTATATCTAAAGCTATATTCGTCCACATACCCTTGTAATTGTTTTGCCGTTACATGATGGTATGTGCCGTCAATGCTCCGCTTTGGTGCAGAGCCAGGCGGGAGCAAGCCCAGCAAAACCGGTCCCTATCTTAAACCAACGAAAAATAATGGCTCAATCTGTTAGTGTCCATGGCCACAGCCACAACGAAGGCACCTTTTATGTAAGATTGGTAACGGAATTCCTTCCATGCCCTTAAAATCGAATCCTACGACGTCGTAGATTGGAGTTTTCACCGGAAACAGCTTCAAAAGTCATGTTTTGGTATTTTACTGGCCAAGGACTAAGAGGCGCGTAGGACCAGTTCAATGTTACACCGGCTGCCAAAGATCGGGCGGTTCATCCGGTTCAAGGTAAGGCTTCACATATCTTCTATCTATACCGCCCAGCATTTTGGCCAGATAAGTAATCCTCAGATTTTCCAATCTTACTTCGTCTTCGTGTTTTTGCTTTTCAAATTCCAGCTTTTCAAATCTCAAGACTTCTTCCAAATTAACTATGTACCATTTAGGCTCGTCCCGAATTTCTGGCAGGGGTATAAGTTTTCTAGACTTGATCAGAGATCTAACATATCCTCGAGAGCGGTTCCAACGCTTGGCAATTTGACCAGTTGTTAAGATTGGTCGATCCACCATATTAATCGATCCATATTGAATTTTTTTGGGCCACTTATATTTTCATCAGGCCATGTGCTTTTTCGACAACTTGGCGTTTATAGTTTTATTATATCAAGAGAATGGCAACAGAAGAAGTCAGAATGTTGCAAAGAGAGCTGAAAATGGCCGGCGATAAGAATGATGTAGCTTTGACGGTGCGGACGGATAATACCCCTTTACGCAACAAAGCTGCTCAAGTATCCACAATTTTGAGGGTGGCAACCGGATCCGCGGACTATGTGCCTCACGTCACCACGGACCAGGTTAAACGAATGGCAGTGGCGGCCGGTCGGAAAAAGCGAAAAGGTGAGCGGAATTCCTTGCTGATTAAGTTTTTGTTTGACAGCTGCCTGCGTGTATCCGAAGCCCTCGGGGTGAGGCCGGTTGACCTGCAGGAAACACCGGACGGCTGGACGGTACAGGTGATGGGCAAGGGCAGCAAGCCGGGCGTGGTAGCGATATCCCGAAGCATAGCAGCTCAGCTGCTATCCTATTGTTACCGGACCAGGATAGGCGAAAGTGAGCGGATATTTCCGGTGTCCAGGTCACAGGCTTTCCGGATAGTAACCGATGCTTTTGACAAGGCGGGCATGCCCAGGCCATCAAAGGAACGGGACCACGTGGGCGCTGTCCATATTCTACGGCATAGCGGGGCTATCGAGCGCCTACGACTTACCGGCAATCCCCGAGCTGTCCAAAGCCAGTTGAGGCATCAGTCGGCCTTAATGACGCTGCGCTACCTAAAGACACTCTCGGCCGACGAATCATTGAAGATCCAGCAAGGCGTTGAACTATGGTGATGCCTGAACCCGAGAAACTTTGTTATACGGTTGAAGAAGCGGCCGCTAAGCTTCAAATCTGCCGAAGTTTAGCTTATCGACAAGTGAAAGATGGTCGCATACCAGCCATACGTTTTGGCCGCTGCGTACGGATCCCAAAGGCACGGCTCGATAAGATGTTAGAGCGCGGGGGTATAGACACCGGCAATTAACCTTGTTAATATGGGGGAGAAATGAAAAGACGCGCGAAGGGCACCGGCAGCATTAAAAAGCGATCAGCTGGTAGTTATACCATTATCGTTAGCCAGCTGGACCCGGGCACCGGCAAATACAGGCAGAAGTGGATGACGGTCCGCGGCACCAAAGTGGAGGCTGAGCGCCGGCTGAGAGACGAGCTGCAGCGCATCGACCGCGGCAGTTTTCCTGATTCCGGAAAGAAAACAGTAGCCGGATATCTCCGGGAATGGCTTGACGATTACTGCAAAAACAGATTATCCGCGCGCAGCCTCGAACGCTACCAGGGAATCGTCGAAACCTATTTTATCCCGGCGTTCGGTAAAGTTAAATTAAGCGATCTCCGGGCCTCTCACCTAAGACAGCATTACGAAGCGATTATGACCAGGGGCCGGAGTCAGGGAAAAGACGCAGCCAACACGGTGCGGTTCCACCATTCGGTTATTCACAAGGCGCTACAAACGGCGGTTAAAAAAGACCTGTTAAATCAAAATGTAGCTGATAAGGTTGACCTGCCTCGGGTCGCGCGCAAGGAAATGCAAATATGGACCCAGGACGATATAAACCAGTTTCTTGGAGCTGCCAAGGATACGCCATACTATGTACTGTTTTGCACCGCGCTTTACACCGGGATGCGCCGGTCCGAGCTCCTGGGCCTGAAATGGACCGATATCGACCTGCAGCATGGCCGTATTGCTGTAAGCCGTGGCCTGCACCAGGTCAAGGGTGGCACGTACATTTTTGCCGAACCGAAATCAAAGACCAGCCGGCGGTCAATAACCGTTCCGGCGTCCCTGACTTCGCTTTTTAAACAGCATTTCAAATCTCAGCGAATGGAAGAGACGGTTTTCGGGAAGAGAAAAGGCGATAGCGGTTTGGTATTTTGCACATCGAAAGGGGGCCCGCTGCGTCCCAATACAGTTACCCGGGCCTGGACCATGGTTATCAAGAAATGCGGGGTCAAGCGGATCCGCCTACATGATGCCCGCCACACTTATGCCAGCCTGATGCTTCTGGCCGGCACTAATTTGAAGGTGGTATCGGAACGGTTAGGGCATTCCGGCATCGATGTGACGGCCGATATCTATTCTCACGTCATGCCTGGCCTGGACGAAGAGGCGGCTAAAAAATTCGACGAGATAATGAAACGGCGGGACCTATAATTAGCAGATTGTTAGCAAATTTGACATAAAGGACAAAAATTGAATCTAACGAAGGGGGTGTGGTAGCGCATACCGGATTCGAACCGGTGATCTCCTCCTTGAGAGGGAGGTGTCCTTAACCCCTAGACGAATGCGCCACGTGCACCGATTTATTGCCTGGCTGCCCATAAACGAACGATTATGGCCTTGGACTTTATTTTTGAAAGGGTGGTAGGCACCGTTCAACATTATCTCTTCTGGTAAAAGGAAAGTCAAATTGTATAGTGGGACCGTAAGGCCATTATGAAGTGGAAAACGAACTTATAAATCTACTAACACCCGGTAATAAAGAGAATGAACCAGAATCCCATCTCAGTAGGATAAACCAGGCAATAAGGTTATTGGCATTTTATATTGTTACGTTAAGTGCGGCCCAGCTATGCCACGAATACTATTGACAAGTAAAGAAAGCTCCCGAGAATATACGTCGCTATCCAGTTTGTCAAGATAATCTAAGTCTTTATCCTTCTCTCTTAGCACCTTTAATATCTCTTCTGGGTTTTTCCCTCTGCTAGCTGCCGAGCTGATAATCTCGTACCATTCAACGAGCTTTCTTCTATAGAGTTTTAGTCTTTCCAGTCCGTTATCATAGCACCCAAAATGGCTGTAGCAGAGCTTCCGGGGTTCCAGTGCAATGAGTTTGTCAATGGAAGAGAGAGTTACTTCAAGTTTGAAAGGAGGTGGCGTCGCCAGTCTTATGGCCCCATTGATACAGACGCCTGCAGCTTCGCCGGCAAGCAGTACGCCGTTGGCTCGGTCGAATAAGCTCAAGTGATGTACAGCATGCCCCGGCGTAAGATAGATTTCTAAGGTCAGCTCGTGCCCGAGATCGAGTTTCATCTGGTCTGTTGCATCCATTAGCCTGTCTTCAGATACCGGTTCGATTGGGCCGCTTTTAATGGCGTAGTCGCCTAAAACTTTCAGGCTGGCCTCCCATAATGCAGCAGGATTTATCAAGTGCTCATGAGCGCGAATGTGGGCTAAAACCCTGGCGTTGGGCAGTGCCCTGGCTACTCCTCCGGCACCACCGGCATGGTCGATATGAATATGTGTGAACACAATGTAGTCAATGTCCTCGGGATTCATACCAATTTTGGTTAGCGAAGAAAGTAAAGACGGTATAGCTGCTGTAGGTCCCGTATCCACAACGGCATTCTTCTCACCCGAAAGCAGGTAAGGCCCAATAAATTTGTTGTATCCGGGTATGGGTGGCTGAAGATGCAAGAGCCTGATATTAGGTGTGATAGTCAATATTTCGGGTTCTACCATCATTGCCTTTATTTTAACATAGAGTGTTCGGTAGTCTTTTAGATGAATTATGATGCTATTTGCCCGGGGCGGCCTGTAATGTAGCTCAGATTACCAAGGTGTGTAGTTCATTGCCCCAAATGCGAGTTCGTGATAGCCTGACAGTTGGCTGGGGATCCAGGATTCGAACCTGGCCTTACGGATCCAGAGTCCGCTGTCCTACCGCTAGACGAATCCCCAACCTGTCTGGGATTATAACAAAGGTCTGTATCTATGACAACCATATTGTGTTCTTGATATCTTTTCTCATATTTTTACTGTTATTTCGAGATTTTATCGTATCTGTTACTATGTCCCGTCTTATTTTTTAACCGCGGTACGGGACGCATATTCGACGCTGTTTTTTTAATTAGAAGTTATTCTTCGCGTGAAGTCTAATTTGCCACCGTTGCCAACTCGTTGCTATACTCAATTGAAGAGGATTAAAGGTTTTGTTTGATTGGCAGGCTTTGCAGCAGGTTATCGGGATAAACTTCAAAAATGAGTCGTTACTGCAGCAAGCTTTTATTCATTCCTCTTATATCAATGAGAATCCAAGTTCTCCAATTACCGACAACGAGCGCCTTGAATTCCTCGGTGACGCTCTATTAAGTTTAATAGTTGCTGAGGAACTGTACCGTGAGTTTACTAATTTTGGCGAAGGTGACCTAACCGAGATTCGTGTTTCGTTAATTCGCCAAGAAACTCTGGCGGAGATTGCCGCCGGACTTAAGCTCGGCGATTATCTACTTTTGGGAAAAGGGGAGGAGGCGACTGGAGGACGCGGGAAACAAACTAATCTGGCTGATGCCTTCGAAGCCCTGATTGGAGCCGTATATATTGACCAAGGATTAAATGTCGCCAGGGATTTCGTTTTAGCCAAATTTGCCAATCAACTTAAGGAGATGAGAGCCAAGGGGATAGGGCGAAATTATAAAGCTCTATTGCAGGAGTTCACTCAGCCTAAATACAAACAGCTGCCAACTTATCGCATAGTGGAAGCTTCAGGTCCCGACCATGACAAAAGCTTCATTGTTGAAGTTAGGCTCGGGGATAGGATATTGGGAACCGGTTTTGGAAAAAATAAAAGAGCTGCCGAGATGGAAGCTGCTCGCTTAGCCTGGGAGAAATTGGCGGCCGAGTAGAACCTTCGTATTCGTGTAAAATTTCCGTATTATGACGCCGGTTGAAGTACTACAATTTCAGTAACTTCCGGCAACTTGCCGGCTTTGAACTCTATCTCGCTCAAATTCAATTGCTTAACGTTCTTCCTATCGGCCAGAAAATCATCAATCGTGTTTAGCGGCCAGTCACATTTAGCCGTTTTATAGTGCATGGGCATGACAACCTTTGGCTTCAAATCATCGCTTACTTTACCTGCCATTTTGGCGTCAATGGTGAAAACGCCACCAATCGGGATAAGCAATATGTCTATACTGCCAATTTCAGCTATCTGCTCCTGGCTGAGCCTGTGGCCCAGGTCACCTAAATGGCACAGCTTTATCCCGTCCACAGAGAAGCAGAATGCCGTGTTAGCACCTCGTTCTTTTCCTTGTGAATCGTCATGGTAAGTATCGACACCCTTAAACTGAACTCCTTTTATTTTTTTTACGCCGATGCCGGTGATTACCTGAGGCTTGCCCAGCACCGAAGAGACGTTGTTATGGTCGAAGTGGTCATGACTCATGGTCACAATATTCGCAGCTTCGTTTATTGGCGCATAACTGAGCCCACTACCTTGAGGGTAAGGGTCGGTAATAATCTTGAGGCCAGCCTCAGAGCTAATCAGGAAAGAGGCATGTCCCAGCCATTTAACTTTCATAATGCACCTCCTGGGATTTAATCAATTATCACTGTAAGCTAGAAACGGAGTCTAACCGGTTGCATATCACTTTGCCGCATTCAGCGCAAAATTTACCAGTGTTCGCACGCAGACACCCGTGGCTCCTTTTACTAAATAACCATGTTCCTTGTCGGCCATGGAAGTACCCGCTATATCAATATGTACCCAGGGCGTCTTACCAGCGAATTCAGCCAGGAACTGTGCCCCGGTGATAGCGCCACCATATCGCCCGCCGCTATTCTTGATATCGGCTACATCACTTTTGTTCTTTTCCTTATATTCTTCGTACATCGGCATTTGCCATAGACGCTCTCCAGCTTCAGTCCCAGCCTTAACTATCTTATCTATCAGTTCCTGGGAATTGCCGAATATCCCGCTGCAAACTTCTCCCAGGGCTACGTGGCAGGCGCCTGTCAGGGTAGCTATATCGACCAATGATGAAAAGCCTTTCTTCACGGCATAGCCAAGAGCATCGGCCAGGATTAGCCTTCCTTCGGCATCGGTGTTCACCACCTCTATAGTCTTGCCGTTTATGGCTTTCAAAATGTCGCCTGGCTTTAGAGCTTTACCACCGGGCAGATTTTCAGTAGCCGGAACAATGGCGGTAACATTGACTTTTGGTTTCAGTTGAGCGATGGCACTCACGGCTGCCATAACAGCAGCAGCTCCAGCCATATCGCCTTTCATCTCCCACATGTCCTCTGATGGCTTAATTGATATACCACCGGAATCGAAGGTTATACCTTTACCAATAAAGCCAACGGTAACGGGTGATTTCTTATCACCTCTATAACTTAATACTATCAGTTTTGGAGGCTGGCAGCTTCCTTTAGCTACTCCCAAAAGCGACCCCATTCCCTCTTTTTCCATTTGCTCGCGGTCCAGTATAGTCAAGTCCAGGCTGTGAGCCTTGGCTAACTGCTGGGCTACTTTTGCCATATCCGTCGGCGTCATATAATTGGCTGGCTCATTTATCCAATCCCGAGCCAAATTTGTAGCTTCGGCGACGATTTTTCCTTTGCGGCAGCCCTGCTCCAAGGCCGGTAACTTAGTCGCCTCTCTTTCTACAATAAGCAGTTCTGCTACTTCCTGATTTTCAGACTCTTTAGTCATGTGCTTTCGGAATCTGTACAGCCCCAGTAGACTGCCCTCCGTTATAGCTTGAGCTGCTGCTTCAGGTTCAACTCCACCGATGCCGGCACCATGAACAATGGTGACTATTCGACGGCAATTTAGCTTCCTTAAGGAGCGACAGGGTTCCGCGGCTGAAGTGCGAATCCTGTCGATAGTGAAATCTGACTGTTTGCCCAGTCCGACAGCCGCTACTATACGTGCCGGAACCTTGCCCAGGCTATGGATAATGCTGATTTCATTCAGCTTCCCCTTGATCTCGCCTTGTTTAATAAGTTTGGTGATAGCTCCACCCAGAGCCTTATCCACGGCTCCTGTTGCTCCCCCGGGGCGCTCCACTTCTTCAAAAAGGTTGACTACAATAGCATCAGCTTCGATACCAACAATATCGCCGGTGATTACTTTTACTTCCAACTTCGCCTCCTCAGTATGCAAGCCCCCGCTTAGTTCGAGGTTTTTGAAATCTTCGGGGCTTATCTAACATCTATTTTATCCCATTATACGCTGGAAGGAAATGCCCTCGGTTGTTTCACCATGTGATTTCAGCGATTTAAGGTGCGAATTATCTTGTCAATCACGGGTGTTATATCCCGTGAGGTATCCACTACAAAGTGATTGCGTTGGATTTTCTCCGCTTTTGGCTTCATCTGCCTGTAGATTTCCCAGTCAGCATCTGATTTACTGTCTGGAATAGTTCCGCTTTTTCGCGCCTGGAGACGTTGGTAGGCTACCATCGGCGGTGCTTCAACGCTTACCAGAATCAACCTGGCTCCAGCTCTGTCGCTTATGCGATAAAGATATTCGCGATTATATTCTGATAGGTTGGTAGCATCGAAGATAACGGGCACGTTATTTTTTAGAAGCCATTCGATGAGGCTGTGACAGGCAGCGAAGAGACTAGCACTTTCGGTAGGGCTGTAATCAGGTGAAGGGAATAAAACTTTACGTAGCGCATCGCTCTCAAGTATACAAAATGGTTGTCTCCCGACCAGTTCTCGGCATAAGAAGGTTTTACCCGTTCCCGGCAAACCGCTGACAACTACGAAACCAGGATTAGCCGTCGCCTCGGGAAGAGAGCCCAGGCTTTCTTTCAACTTTGATACATCTGGGTTAAGCTGGCTTTTCTCCATCGGCTTCGGAATTATAGGATATTTTTAGAGTCGATGCTATTTTTGTCGTTCCCAGGTCCCCAAATTGAACCCTATTGACTTAGGCTCGTTTATACTATAAAATGATGTTACGGAAATATAATATATAACCGTAACGATAATGGGTAATGAATATGCAATCTCTTTAAGAGACATAAAAATTGGTGCGTACACGTCTTTGCTAAGTGTGTGCCAGGATGGCTACTCCCTTAGCGGCGCCCCTGTGCCGGGCTTTGACACCAGCGAGGTCATAGCCAGGGTTAATGAATGTCAGCCGCTTACTTCCGCCGATGGTAATTACAAGAGCGAAATACTGAAGACCGTATTTAATATTGGCCTGAAAAGGGCGGAGGCAAAGCCTTTGTGGATAACTCCCAATTCCATTCGCCATCGTAGATATATTCCTCTGGAGAAGAGTAAAAAGGAAGTGCTTGTAACGCAATTGAGCCCTAACGAATACACATTGCATCGGCAATTTGCCGGTCTTTCAAGTAAAGATGAGAAGAATATATTGAACTTTGCCAACAAATATGGCTTATTGAAGCGTCATTCAGTGCATAACCTGATTTTTAAGAAGAGGGATACCGGGCAACAAGTTCATCTCGGCGAGTCCCTGCTTTGGTGGCAGGAAGAGATTAGTGATTTGGCTACCTGTTTGGAATTGTGGGATATGGTATCGTCGGACGATAAAGAATTGAAAGATATCGTGTTATGGCATCGGGACGGTATAGCCTTGAAACTCGATAACAGTTATATACATCTGGTAAGTAGGACAAACATGAATCTCCTAAGCAGATGGCACAGAGGGGATCTCAAGGGTCCAGCATTATATTATCTTTCGCTTGAACTGGATAAGCGCCTATTTAATACATTGACCCCGAGAATGCTGGCTTTACGAAACTGCGAAGTCTACTTTTTCCCGGATACTTTGCTGTCTGCCATATGGTTTATGTTTCTATTGGAAATTAGTGGCAGGACGCGCCTTTTGCCATGTGTCATTTGCGGTGAATATTTCCATACGCAGGACCCTCGGGCTAGATTTTGCTCTGCCCGCTGCCGGATGCGAAATTACAGGAGTGTACAGAAATTAAAAGGGCGGAAGAAGGTTAAAGGTGGCAAGAAAATTTGAAATGCGTCCCTGGAGGGATTCGAACCCACGACCCGCTGCTTAGAAGGCAGCTGCTCTGTCCACTGAGCTACAGGGACCGGGTCTGAGTGTAGCACAGGAGAAATTAACTGGCAAGAGTGGTTATGCTGCCTAAGGTTGTGTTTCCTTCTGCGCGCCTTTGTCTTCTTTTTTATCTTCTTTTTTGTCTACTTTATTTTCCGAACTCGTGCTTTCCGGGCTACTTTTTCTATTATCGGTGACATAGAAGCCGGAGCCTTTGAAAATTACGGGCACTGCAGAGATACAGCGCTGTGCTCCGTTCTGGCATTTAGGGCAAGCAACCATTGATTCATCAGAAAAGCTTTGTTTCAGCTCGAATTTCAAATTACACTTCGGGCAATGGTACTGATAAATGGGCATAGTCAACCTCCTAATAAGCGGAGAAGTTAGATATTATCAACTGTATTTAAGTTACGATAAACAAATTAGCAGTCTCATTTTCCAATTGCTAATTTTATAACAAATCATGATATGCGGTCAAGTCTTTCTTTGTTGACAGATAAGCCAGTAAATATCACCACGCGAGTTGATGCAGTTGATTTTAGGGCTATGGTATACTATTCTTTCCCATAGGGTAGGGGAAATCACTTTCCAGATAAGGTTCCAGGTACTTGACGGGCTCGTAGCTCAGTGGCAGAGCGACCGGCTCATAACCGGTTGGTCGCAGGTTCGAACCCTGCCGAGCCCACTTTTGAAGCTAATTTTCTTCAAACTGACGTCAATCCTTTTCAGAAAGTCGCAGGTTCTCATGAACTGTTGCAACTCCGGGAATTACTCCATATACTGTTAGGTAGTAAGGGGAGGCGTCAGTTGGAGTTGCGGCAGAAGACAAACCAGGAGTTGTTTGCTCTATATGAGGGCGAACTAACTTTCCATCATCGTTCAGCGAGAGCGCTCCATGAGTCTAAACGGATTTTAATACATTTCCATGACTATATCGGGGAATACCCGCCGAGCCCAGAATTAGCCAAGTCATTCCTTGCCAAATTCAGCACTAGGAAACCAAGTACAATCGCCCGATATGGTGCCATAATCAAAGTGTTTCTCAACTGGTATGGAGAGGAACTTGACATAACGTTAAGAGTTCCTAAAGTGTTGCCGACCTACGTTCTTAGGTCAGATATCGATAAATTACTTGAATCCATAAGTTCAAAGAAGACGCATAAAAAGAGCATAGAAAGAGACATGTTGCTTGTTGACCTTGCTATTCATACCGGGCTGAGACGAAGCGAATTAGCTAATTTAAAGGTGGTAGACATAGATAACGTGAGACGGATTTTAGTCGTCCGTCAGGGAAAAGGGGGCAAAGACCGAGTAATACCACTATCAACTCAGATGGGTAATAAACTTGGCGCTCACATACAAAATAGGGAGAAAGATGATAGCGTATTTGGTTTAGCGCCGGCAACCATAAGCGGAAAGATAAGGTCGTTTGCCAAGAAGTCAGGTGCAGAGCTTCATACGCATAGCTTGCGTGATTATTTTGCTACTTCCTTGTCTGAAAAGGGGGCGACCATTCGCGAGATACAAGCATTGCTGGGGCACGAAAACCTTACTCATACTGAGCGTTACACGTTGCACACCGATAAACACTTGCGAGCGGCAATAGAATTGATTGACAAAGAGGGACCTGATGACGATATGGTAGATACCCAGGAAGGTGATAAGGGCAAGAAAGATAAGCGTCCCACCGTTGCGGAAATTGATGGTGGGGCTATAGTGACTATCAAAGGCATTTATAAAGATAAATCAGGTCACGTAAGCACCTTGACACCGGTTTACTTTTCCCATTTTGTGGTATCCAATGAAGGCAAAGGACCAGCTATTGAGATTGAAATCGGTTTACTAGACAGTAAAAAGAATTCTTTAATTGGGCGCCGTTATCCGGTATTAATGATTGATGAGAAAACCGAGTGGAGGCCAGATTTTAATATGACTGAGGGTCAATATTATGTGGTTTGTCAATACAAGAAAGCTGTTTCAACTGGAGATGTTACGTTTTGGAATCAGGTGTGGTTGCAGGTTGAATTGACAAAAGCCGATAGGCCTGGTGAGGTCTATATAGTAGCTGGGAATCTAACTTTCCGGACCAATATTAGCCAGGATGAGAAAATAGCTATCTGCTAAATGGGAATATTCCAACTTCAGTTAATCTTTCGTTTGACTTTGAACTTGAAAAACTAAAGCTAAACTAAGATCCTAAAGCTTTAATCATAGTTTCCGAAGCTTTAATCATAGGTTTCCGAAGCTGTAAGCATAGTTCCGGAAGCTTCAACTATAGTTCCGAAGCTTTGCTTATAGATTCCAAAAGCTTCAGCTTATAAGCTCCAAGGCTTTGAGTGCCTGATTCTTAAGCTCCTAAATTTCTGTACGCTGTCCATTTTGTTGCTCAGGTCAGGCTTTAATTATCATGATTGTCAACCGATTATTAATTAGTCTGGTAAGTTAGCTGAGTTATAACACGCGTACCGTTAAAGATAAGACCATATTATTGTCAAATATCCGTGAGGTAACAAAACAGGCTACTGTTACCTAACTGACAGCAACAACTTTAACGCTTGGAGATTAATAAGTGCATCAATTGGGCCGTATTTCAAAGTTCTTATCGTTCGTAGAAAGCTTCAACTGTGTCCGAATAGGCCTCATTAAGATCCTTCAGGTTTTTGCCTAAATCTGGGAGCCTGTCCTCCACCAACTGATATTCTTCGCGAGACAATGCGTTAGATATGTCGATGTGTAGGTTGATGGCAGTGGTCAATAATCCATCATAACTGGTGTACATTGTATCGAATCCTGGTCCCTTTTCAGGTCTTCTCCAGAGGTCACCCAAACGAACAGAGCGTACGTCCCTATTGTATGCAAGCTGATCTGCATAATCCGAATGTAGAATGCGAAGACGTTCATATTTGAACTTTGATGACTCAACAGTAACTAGATTCTGCGTCGCCATCGCCTGAACCTTAATTGCGTTTACAGAACAATAGGTAAAACCAGCCATGAAAGCAGTTGCAAGAAATGCAAATGCCGTGACTATTACTAGTCCCTTTTGCCAGTTGCTCGTTGAATTATTACTCATCTAGCTATACTCCCTCCTTTCTCTGCCTGGACAGCAATTATGTTATATACCCACTATATACCTGTGGTCATACGGAAGCAACAAAACGACGAAAGTCTTAAATTGCACATTGCACACTTTGGACTTTGTTGCATCGGCGAGCTTATTGAGGATTTCTCTTCGAGGGCACTTAGGTCCAGGGGGGAACTTCTAGCCTTTCGTCCGCCGAGGTCGCTTCCGCCCCGGCTTCTTGGCTAAACAACCAGGTGACAAGCTACCCAATGGTTGTGCCCAATGTCCGTCAATTCTGGCTGGCTCTCTCTGCATATATCTTTTGCCAGCCAGCATCGCGTGTGAAAGCTACAACCTGGGGGTGGGAAAAGCGGACTGGGCACATCACCACTTAACAAGATTCGCTTGCGCTGACGGTCAATTTTGGGGTCGGGAATCGGGATCGCTGATAGTAGTGCCCGGGTATAAGGATGAAGCGGGTTGGTATAAAGTTCATCGCTATCTGTAATCTCCATAATCTTCCCAAGATACATAACTGCGACCCGGTCGCTGATGTAGCGAACAACGGACAGGTCATGTGCAATGAATAGATATGTCAGATCAAGGTCTTGCTTCAGGCGCATCAAGAGCTTGATAATTTGTGCCTGAATGGAAACATCCACCGCTGAGACTGGTTCGTCACAGACGATAAATTTTGGTCTGGTAGCTAATGCTCTAGCCACGCCAATGCGCTGGCGCTGACCCCCGCTGAACTCGTGAGGATAACGGTCTGCCATCGTGGAATCAAGCTCTACCATCCTCATTAGTTCTGCCACCTTTTCCCGATATTCATTACCCCTCACCAGATTGTGGACCAACAGCGGCTCACCAATGATATCGCCAGCAATCATCCTGGGATTGAGGGAGGAGTAAGGGTCTTGGAATATTAATTGCATATCCCGCCGAATGCGCCTCAGTTGCTCACCTTTGAGCCGGGTGATATCTCTTTGCTTAAAGAGAATCGTCCCACGAGTGATGTGGTAAAGTCGGAGAACGCAACGTCCAACTGTTGTCTTACCACAGCCACTCTCGCCTACCAGACCCAGTGTTTCGCCATGTCTAATATCAAAACTGACCCCGTCCACCGCCTTTACATCGGCTATTTTGCGCTTTAAAATGCCGGCCAGCACAGGAAAGTACTTAACCAGCCCCTTTACTTGAACTAATGCACCATCGCTATTCACGTTTCAGCCTCTGCTAATGCCTTCGTTTCATTATGTCTAAAGCAAGCCACAAAGTGGTTGCCCTCCATCTGTTCCAGTTCCGGCCTTGCCTTAATGCAGCTGCCTAGCGTGAATGGACATCTGGCGGCGAAGGCGCAAATGTCCTGGGGCAAACGGATAAGGTTGGGAGGGAGGCCAGGAATCACGCGAAGGCTTTGTTCTCGCTGCGAGTCTAACCGTGGCACCGAGGCAATAAGTCCCATAGTATAAGGGTGTAGTGGTTGACTATATATGACATCTATTGAACCTGATTCGACTAGGCGCCCTGCGTACATTACATTTACATGGTCCGCATAACGAGCTACTAGCCCAAGGTTATGCGTTATAAGAACGACCGAGGTATCAAACTCCTTCCTCAAGTTATCGATAAGCTCCATTAACTGTGCTTGAACGGTAACATCGACCGAGGTGGTTGGTTCATCAGCGATGAGCAATGCCGGTTTACAGCTGATCGCCATGGCAATCATTATGCGTTGCTGCATTCCGCCGCTAAACTGGTATGGGTAGTCGTTTACTCTTCTGTCGGCATCTGGTATGCCCACAAGTTTTAATAACTTAACTGCTTCCTCAATAGCATCTTTCTTGCTCAGCCCACGGTGTATCTCCAATGCCTCAGATATCTGGCGCCCCACAGTAAGCACCGGGTTAAGGGATGTCATCGGTTCTTGAAATATCATAGCTATTCGGTTACCTCTAATGGAGCGCATTTCCTCCTCGCTGAGCCTGAGAAGGTCCTTGCCGTCAAAAATAATCTCCCCACCAACGATGATACCGGGCGGATATGGTATAAGGCGCATAATTGAAAGGGCACTCACTGACTTGCCACAGGCGCTCTCGCCAACTAGGGAGACAAACTGCCCTTTGTTGACGGTATATGATAGTTCGTCAACTGCCCTGAGTTCACCTTCCCTTATGTAGAAGTAGGTCTTCAGATTTTTAACTTCAAGCAATCTATCTCCCATAGCTAAAAACCACCTATACCTCAACATCTAGCTATAGATGTCATTGCGAGTTGTCGTTCTTAGCCCTCCGCTAGCTTCTCCGGCGGCTCTCTATTTCCAGTTATTTCACCCCTATTTTGGTTTTCTTACTTTATCCGTCTATCCTGGTCACCAATCTCTATTTGCCGATCATCGATTCCTTCAATTGCTGGTCAATCCACACGTACTTGGCATAATTTAAGGTGTTATAGTAGCCCAGCGAAGCCTCGCCGCTATAATTCTTTACCCATGGCCACCAGAAGCGGTACTGGTAACCGGCCGGCAACGTTATCACATAAGCCTGCTCCAGCAAGTAAGGCATTAGCTCCCGATGTAACTGATCTACCTGGGCTTCATCAGGGTAGGCTGCTAGCATCTCATCCCGTGCCTTGTTTAGCACAGGGTCATCAACATAGCTGCCGTTATACATGCCTGAACCCGTATAATTAATCCCTTTAAAGTAGGTGCCAACACCCGAATAGTAGCCGAAAAACATGTCGTCGTAAGCCCGTCTGGCAAGTGTGGCGACGAAAGGAGCGTATTCTTTGGGCTGGAGTTCTAGCTCAACGCCCACCTGTGCCCACATAGCCTTAACCATAGTCAACACGTCAGTATAGGCACGCTGGTTGTAGCAGATTATCTTAGCCTTGAAACCATTAGCATAGCCAGCCTCCGCTAAAAGCTGTTTTGCCTTCTCCGGATTATACCCATAGAGTTCCTGAACCGATTTTGGTAGCTGCTCCAGGGGCACATAGGCACCAGCGTACTCCTTAAACTGCATAATCGGCCATTTCAGCAGCGTGCCCTCACCACCGTAATAGTCCCCGAGTATCTTCTGGTAGTCTATTGCCAGCCACAGAGCTTGCCGCACCCTCTTATCAGCCAACGGAGAATCTTTTTTATCCGTCCTCATATATATGCAAGCTTGTCCATAATCGTCCAGGTAGCGAACATACTTCAATTCTGGTATCTGTAAGAATTCCTGGGCTAGCTCCCAGTCCATGGTCAATATATCAAGTTTACCGGTGCGGAATGCCGCAGTGCGGGCGGAGTCGTCCGGCATATTGAAAATCTTTATGCTGTCTACATACGGTAGCTGATTGTCCTTGCCCGGACCCAGCGGGTTTTTAGCCCAGTATTTGGGGTTTCGATCAAGGGTAATCACGTTAGCAGAAACGTAATCGGTAAGAATGAACGGTCCTGTGCCGATGCTGTTCTTCCAATCACTCATATCCCCGAACTTCTCAACCGCATCCCGCGGATATATTTCCATATAGTCTAACATAGTAATAACATCGCCGAAGCACTCCGGCTTGCATTTGATGATTACAGTCCGCTCGTCTGGCGCTGATATTTGCGTGGTCTCAGCTGCCTTAGGGTAGGTTTTCTTCATGTACGCTGTGGGTAAAGTGTATTGACGGTTCAGGGAGAAAACAACATCGTCAGCAGTGAGTTCTCGCCCGTTTGTAGGCGGCTTATCCTGCCAGTAAATCCCCTTACGTATATGAAGTATGATAGTCTCCTTGTCGGGTGTTTCCCAACTTTCAGCCAGAGCCCCGGCTTTATGCTCCAGGCGGTTGAGCGCACCACCAGCAAACCAATCGCATTCACCGCTGCCCCATCCTGCAGCTCTCCCCTTAGCCCAATCACCTTCCCACACTTCTTCATTGGTCAACTTCAGGGTGTTGCATAAATAATGAGCTTGAATGGCGTCGTCGAAACCCTGTGGGTCAGTAACAGCAGCTAAGTTCAAAACTCCCCCATATACGGGGGTTTCCCTTTCGACCGGTGTTGCCTTTTCCTTGCCCCCTCCGGTGCAATTAGGCAGTATTAATAAGCTAGCTATAACTAAATAAATCAGTACTGCTACATGGGTCCTTTTTGTCATGTGCCACCTCCTTTTATTTCATTGCCCACATCGATGTTTTCAATTCTTGCTGCTCAACTTTCCATCCATTACCTCCTCCGCTTGGTTTCTGCCGGCTTGCTTTATCTTTCTTTTAACCTTATCGTACCGACCCAATCCACCCCTCAATCTTGGGTCGAGCAAGTCACGGAAGGCGTCACCCAGCATGTTGATTCCGTACACAACAATGGCTAGAAACAGTCCCGGCCATAGAGCCAGTTGTGGTGCCATCAGCATATACCGGCGTCCGGCCTCGCTTAGCATGCCACCCCAGCTTGGTGTGGGTGGTGGGATGCCAAAGCCCAGAAAGCTGATAGTAGCCTCGGCTAGAACAGCAGCGCCCATCGTTATGGTAAAGAGGACTATTATGGGCGCTGTTACATTTGGTAAAACATGTTTCCATAGTATTCTCCCGGTTCTACTACCGACAGCTGTAGCTGCCTCGAGATAGGTGTTGGCTCGGATACCGATAACTGCACCCCGCACTATGCGGGACTGACCAATGCCAAACAAAACTCCTAGAACTACTATTACCTGAAGCATTCCCGGACCAGCCACAGCTATCAATGTGAGGATTAGAAATAAAGGTGGTATGGAAAGCCAGGCGTCAACAAATCGCTGAATTACCATATCAAGCTTGCCACCAAAGTAGCCAGAGGTAATCCCGATGATTGTTGACAGTACTACACCAATAGCCGAAACGCTAAGGCCAACTATCAACGATATACGAGCTCCATAGATAATACGGCTTAGTAAGTCCCTCCCCAGTTGGTCGCAACCCAAAGGGTATTCAGGGCATGGGGCACTCAAACGCGGCCCGACAAAAATGTCATTGTAGCCATGCGGTGCGATTAAACCAGCAAAGACTCCCACTATTAGTAGCAATAAAACAATAATGCCGCCAACTGTTCCCAGTGGTTTTTCCTTGACGAGTCTGATAAGCAGGTCTGCCAGAAAAGACCGCCTTTTTTTCTCTTCTAATACCGGAAATGCTTCTATCCTGGCCATTTTCCTTTGCCCCTTATTTATACTGCACCCGAGGGTCTAGATAAGCATAAATAATGTCTACCCCCAGATTGCACAGCATAACTACCCCGGCCACTATGAGGTTAACGGACGAAATCACAGGGTAATCCCTTCTAAAGAGGGCTTCAACGAAATACCTGCCGATGCCTGGCAAACCAAATATAGTTTCTATGACAACTGCCCCGCCCACTAAGATGGGTATCTGGAGTCCCACTATGGTAACCACTGGGATTAAGGCGTTTTTCAGCGCGTGTCTGGAGACAATCACCCCTTCCCTAAGTCCTTTTGACCAGGCTGTTCGAATATAGTCCTGCCGCAATACTTCCAACATCATGGTTCGTGTCATTCTCATTGTTGTCCCGGACATAACCATCCCCATAAGTATTGCCGGTATGATAAACTGCGCTAGATTACCAAGCGGCTCAGAGAAAAAAGGGATATATTCCATGGATGGGGTCCAGCCGAACCAGACTGAGGGATAAACGATAACTAGGGTTGCCAACCAGAAAGCAGGAACACTGATACACAATATGGCTATGGTACGCCCGAGGTAGTCACCGAAGGTATCCTGCCTGATTGCGGAAAATATACCTATTGGCAGGGCGATCAGAAGACCCGTAATGATTGCCAGAATGCCAAGTTCCGTGGACACTGGCAATTTGCCACCTAGTTCTTCGGTTATGCTCCTACCTGTCCACAGTGATTTGCCTAAGTCGCCCCTGAAGACACCACTTAACCATCGTCCATACTGGACGTAAATTGGCACATCCAGTCCTAGTTGGTGTTTAATGAGTTCGACGGATGCTTCCATGTTTTCGGCCTCACCCGTCTCTGCTGCCATCAGCTCTATCACGCTACCCGGAATGAAACGGACAGCACAAAAGATGATTATTGTGACAAGCAGCAACGTAGGAATAAAGAGCATTAACCGCCGGACAATGTAATTCGCCACTACTTATCTGCCTTTCTGCTATTTCCAGAGATCCCGCATTGTGGCAACGCAAATTGTAGATTTAGCCTTATCCGGCTACAACCAGTGTGCTGAATTCGCATTATGTTAATTATCTCGCAATGTCTCAAAATATTTAGGTAACAAGCTAAAGGCCCGGAATTAACCAAGCTTACGCAGTTCTGCTCTTAGCAACTTGCCCAGAAGATTCTTGGGCAGCGCCTCTATGAATTGGACTTTTTTCGGTGTTTTGAAGCTGGGTAGGCATTCTTTGCAGAAGGCGATTATCTCCTTTTCATTAGCTTCCTCTCCCGGCTTAAGCACCACGAAAGCTTTTATCTCTTCGCCGTAGACCTTATCAGGTATGCCGATAACTCCTGCCTCGACAACTTTGGTATGCCGGCAAAGAATTTCCTCTACCTCCCGAGGTGATACATTTTCACCTCCACGGATTATTATGTCCTTCTTGCGGTCGGTGATAAATATATAGCCATCTTCATCCTTATAGCCTATGTCGCCAGTATGTAGCCAGCCATCTCGGATAGCCTGGGCTGTCTCATCAGGCAGATTCCAATAGCCTTTCATCAAAGTTGGGCCTTTGACCACGATTTCGCCTGTCTGTCCTGGTGGCAACTCTTTATGGTTATCGTCAAAGATTTTGATGACGTTGCATCTTAATAAATTCTTGCCGATGGAACCGTATTTAGGCGGTCGCTCAACAGGTTGCCCCGAGGTTGTAGCTCCTGATTCGGTTAATCCCCAGCCCTCTCTTATATCGATTCCAAATTTTTCCTTCCATCTGAGACCAACTTCAGCTGGCAGCGTTGCTCCTCCGGAGGCACAGCCTTGAAGTGAACTTAAATCGTACTTGTCTAATTCGGGGTAGTCCAGTATTTGAATATACATGGTGGGCACTGCTGCCATGAATGAAACCTTAAATGCTTGAACTGCCTTGAGGGCTTCCTCTACATTCCACCACTTGAGTACGATTGCCTTCCCACCTACGAAGGATCCCCCTAGGTTAAATGCAATACCATACGAATGAGACAGCGGCAGCACACTCAGGCTTATTGTGTTCCGACTAGCACCGGTAACCCATACAGTTGTTTCGGTGCGCTCAAGTGTCTCGGGGTCTATGGAATAGATTGTTTGTTGAAGAGTCAGTGGTGCGTTCAAAAGGATATATTCATAGAACGACAGGGCATTGATGTAGAGGGAATAGTGGGTGTGCATTACCCCTTTAGGCCGTCCTGTAGTGCCGGCAGTATAGATTAAGGCAGCAAGATCATCGTTGTCAGTTTCTTCTATTATCATTTCGTCTGAGCTCTGCGACATTAGCTCAATGTATGAAACAGTGCCAGGGACGCCATCTTTGTCTGTCAAGATAATATGTTCCAACTCGGGAGCCTGTTTCTGTGCATCTAGAACCCATGCTAGATAGTCTGAGCTGGTGATCAAAGCTTTGATTCCGCTGTCGCGGTATATATAAGAACCCTGGTCGGGGCGCAGCAATGGATTCATAGGCACAACTACACCACCTGCCCTGTATATAGCAGGGAAAGCAGAGAACACTGGTGGGCTATTGGGAATCTGCACTGCTACTCGGTCTCCTTTGCTAATGCCAAGTGTCTTGAGTGCATTGCCCAGTTTGTTTGCGGTACGATTTAGCTCAGCATTCGTATACCACCGCCCTTCGAAGTGGATCATCTCGTATTCCCCGAACCTCTTGACGTTGTCCTGTAATAGAGCACCTAAATTCATATTTCCCCTTTCATCAGCCCCGTGTTTTTTGGTTGGATGTCAGGCTATTTACTGACTTGTCGTTTTAAGGGCTGATAGTACACTTATGATTTTTAGCCGACATTTCCCGCTTCACTTCACAATGAGGCGTCCTGACGCTCATTGCTCTTACTTACCAATAATGTTATCAATATATATACATGGCATATGGTTGTCAATAGTCATCTCTGAGCCCTGCAGCACTCAGAATCCTCATATTTCAGCATTGGCAAAGCTCTCCATCCGGAAAAGGCGATACTTCCCCTATCCTTTTCCACATAACTGCTTGCTTACCCTCTGTTGTGCTTAGCCAGGTGACAGGCATAATTCATCTGGTCTCGAGTTAGCTTGCCACGCTGAATGCCTCTCTTAAAGCCAAGTCTACCATTAATGACTATTAATGATGGTGTCTCAAACTTTATGCAATATTATTGGCATTTATTGTAAGTCGATTTGCATTATTGACCTCGTTAAGATTTAGTAGTAAGCTCTCTGTGCCGATTAGGGAAGACCGATAAATATCCCTGCGGAAAAATCAATTGTATAAGGAGGGAAAATGGCGGGTATCGTATCGTATGGAGCCTATATACCATACTACAGATTACCCCGGAGCGTAATCAGTAAAGCCTGGGGTCAGCCTGGGGCGCAGGGAGAGATAGCGGTAGCTAACTATGATGAAGACCCTATCAGCATGTCAGTAGCTGCCGGCATGGACTGCCTGAAAGTAATTGACCCTAAATCAATCGATGCCTTGTTTCTGGCTACCACTAGTGCACCTTATAAGGAGAGGCAGGATTCAACAATAGCGGCCACTGCTCTCGACCTTCGCCGTGAAGTCCGAAACGCCGATTTCACCAACTGCCTCAGGGCCGGAACAACTGCGATGCTATCAGCCATAGATGCCACAAATGCCGGTTCTGTCAAGAGCGTTATGGTGCTGGCCGCCGATATGCGTCTGGGAGCGCCCTCCGGTGAGAATGAACAGAACTTTGGTAATGGTGCTGCTGCTTTTCTACTGGGAAACGAAAAGGTGCTGGCCGAGGTCGAAAGCAGCTATACCATATCTGAAGACATGGCAGATACCTGGAGAGCACATGATGACATCTTTGTCCGTAACTGGGAAGAGCGATTCGGTCGGGAGGAAGGTTACAGCAAGATCCCTATCGAAGCTGCGGCCGGAGTTATGCAGAAGTGCAGCTTAACGCCGAAGGATTTTGCTAAAGTCTGCTTCTACGGTACCAATACCAGAGCCCACAGAGCCCTGGGCAAGGAAATGGGCTTCAAGCCGGAGCAGATTCAGGAGCCGTTACTTGATACGGTTGGCAATACCGGAGTCGCACTTCCCTTAATGATTCTGGTGGCAGCCCTGGAAGAAGCCAAGACAGGTGATAGACTCCTGGTTTGCAGCTGGGGGAATGGCTGCGATGCCATTGTGCTCAAGGTAACCGGGGAAATCGAAAAGAGCCGGGACAGGCGGGGTATAAAGCGACATCTCCAGATTAAGAGAACGCTCGACAACTATGAGAAACTGCTGCGCTGGCGGGGGACAGTGCCCATGGAGGCTGCTGCCCGACCAGCAAAAGCGCCGACTTCCATGTCATCCCTGTGGCGGGAACACCGGTCTGCCTTACCCCTTTACGGTGTCAAATGCAAAAAGTGCGGCACCCCTCAGTTGTTCATGAATTTCGCCTCAACCCGGGCGCGGGTCTGCCTGGAGTGTCTGGCCAAAGATGATTTCGAGCCCTACAGGTTCGCTGATAAGAAGGGCAAGGTAGCCAGCTTCAGCCATGATTACCTGGCTCTCAGTCAGGACCCGCCCAACACGCTGACTGTTGTTGATTTTGACGGAGGCGGCAGGGGGTCTTTTGAGATGACCGACCGTGATCCTGAAGAGTGCCGCGTAGGTATGGAAGTGGAGATGACCTTCAGGAAGATATTTTTTGACAAAGGTGTCCACAACTACTTCTGGAAATGCAAACCGGCCAGGGAGTAGCTTGAAACAAAGGAGGTAAAGAAAATGCCAGGAAGTATCAAAGACAGGGTTGCCATCGTTGGCATGGGCTGCACCAAGTTTGGAGAGCGCTGGGATGCCAGTGCTAATGACCTGCTTGTAGAGGCTGCTTACCAGGCCTTTGAAGATGCCGGGATAGAGCCCAAGGATATTCAGGCAGCCTGGTTCGGGACCACTTCCTCAGGGACAACAGGGATGGGGTTGGCTGAGCCACTGAGGCTCCAGTATATTCCGGTTACCCGCGTGGAGAATGCCTGCGCTACCGCCTCGGATGCCTTCAGGAATGCTTGCTATGCAGTAGCCGCCGGCATATACGATATAGTCTTGGCCATCGGCGTTGACAAACTTAAAGACACCGGCATCAGCGGCCTGGGTGGAGCGCAGCCGAATCCCAGCCACGTATTGTCACCGGAAAGCACGGCACCGGGCAATTTCGCCTTGCTGGCAACAACGTATTTCTCCCGGTACGGCTTGAGCTTTGAGGAAGGCAAACACATGATAGGCAGAGTCTCCTGGAAGAGCCATAAAAATGGTGCTCTATGCCGCAACGCCCACTTCCAGAGAGAAGTGCCCATGGAGACGATACTCAATGCTCCCATGATTGCCTGGCCCCTGGGATTGTTTGACTGCTGCGGTGTCAGCGACGGGTCGGCGGCGGCAATTATTACCACGCCGGAGCTAGCTAAAAAATTGAGAAAGGGCAAAGAGCCGCCGGTATTCGTCAAGGCACTGCAGATCAGTGCGCACCCTCGCGATGGAAAGTACAACTCCAAATATGATTATACTCATGTTGAGTCTACTGTCCGCGCGGCGCAGGCTGCCTATAAGGAAGCCGGTATAACCAGGCCCCGGGAGGAGATAAACATGGCCGAGGTGCACGACTGCTTCTCCATAACCGAGGCGGTTACCATGGAAGACCTCGGCTTCAGCCCCAGGGGAAAGGTAAGAGATGACATCGAAAACGGCTTTTTTGACCTGGATGGCAAATTGCCGGTGCAGCCCGACGGTGGCTTGAAGTGTTTCGGACATCCCATTGGCGCCAGCGGGATACGTATGTTATATGAGATGTACAAGCAACTTCAGGGCAGAGCCGACGATATATTAAATCCCGGTATGTCTTCCCGACAGATAAAGAATCCCAAATTAGGACTGACACATAACCTGGGTGGTACTCCGGATGGCTGTATGATTTTCGTGGGCATTGTAGGCTTGGAAGGGGTCTAGCTTCACATAGTGCCCTTTATAGTTAAAATAAATTAAGGAGGGAGATATGATAAGGACGCCGGAACAATATGTACAGGACCTGAGGGATGGTCGAGTAGTCTATCAGGACGGCAAGAAAATCAAGGATATAACGGCCTATGCCCCTTATAAGGAGGTAATTGAGAGGTTTGCCTCCGAGTACTACATATCCAACCAGCCGCAATACCGCTCACTGTTCAACGTTGTAGAAGACGGTGAGGAGTATTCCTTCATGTACAAGGTGCCCAGGAGCGGTGAAGACCTGCAAAGGCGCAGAATGATTATCCAGACACTCAACCGCTCGGCAGCCGGGGGCAGCAGGCTCACGGGCATCGACGGGCTGAACGGTGTTGCCTGGGCGGCCCATAAAATGGACGCGGCGATTGGCACCAAATACGCTGCCCGAGTGGAGGATTTCCGCAAGTGGTGCCAGCAACACGACCCGTCTATCTGCGCCGCCGTCAGCGACCCCAAGGGCCATCGTGCCCTTCATGCCGAAGATCCTCGGCAGAAGCATAAGGACTTCTACCTCAGGATTGCAGACAGAACCAATAACGGTATATACATTACCGGCTGCAAGCTGCACATCAGCGAGTCAATCATGACCAATGTGCTTGTTTGTCTGCCTTCCCGTAACCACGATGAGGCCGGGAAAGACTATGCCCTTGCCTGTGCCGTGCCCGTCAATTCAAAAGGCGTGACTCTCCTGGCAACTGACTCAGAACTGGCCCGCGGCGGCGGCCACCCTATGATCATTTTCGACAACGTATTTGTGCCCAATGAAAGGGTCTTTATGGCCGGCGAATGGCAGTTCTCCCGGTTGATGGCTACTTCCTTTGCCCGCTACCACAGATTGACAGCCGCCACTTACAAGTTCGTCCAGCTGCAGGGGCTGGCCGGACTGGCGATGTTGCTGGCTGAATATAACGGCCTGACCGGTGCCACCCGCATACGCGATATGCTGGCATGGCTGGCCATGTATGCCGATGTGACGGAAGCCCTAGGAAAGGCAGCTGCGCTGGATGCCAATGTTGACCCGGAGACCGGCCTGGCGGCGCCGAACGAGGTCTATTCGAACTGCGCCAAGTTCTGGTTTGCCGAAAACTGGCATCAGGCGGTGAAATATGTTGAAGATATTGCCGGCGGTATAGCGGGCACGATGCCTTCGGTGAAAGACTGGGAGAACCCGGAGATCCGTAAGTATATCGACAAGTACCTGGGTGGCGATGCCCGGTACCCGACTGAGGACCGGCTAAAGGCTCTGCAGATGCTCAGATGGGAGGGTTCTACTTTCATGGGAGTTCTGGCAATCCATGCCGAAGGGTCGCTTGCTGCCCAGAGGATGACGATTTATCAGCAAAGCGACTGGGACAAGTTCAAGGCCGCCGCCAAACATACCATGAGAATGCCTACAGACCATCCGGACTTTAAGGACCTGCCTGCGGAGCCTCCATGGAAGATGCCTGCTGAAATCTAGGCTGAAACGACGGTAGATTACTTGGCACTGCCATCAGCAAAACATGGCCCCGAGGCTGATAGTCTCGGGCGAGACGAGTTGCGCCGAGTCACCTATAGGGACCGTATTCCGGTGATTGTCGGTTTAGCGGCCACCTCTATTTCAACACCTGTTGTCACTACACCTGGCGTTCTTATTGGATTCATCGATGGCTGGTTTGATAGGTTGTGCAAGAGTTTCTTGATGCCTAGAGGCGTTTAAAATGCTTTTGTTCTCTGGCTCAACCCAAAAACCGTCCTGCGCCGCTTTTCCTGAGCGCTAGCCCCCCCCCAACATCTAATGCGCAGTGAGCGTTTCGCTAAAATTAGCAACCAAACGCGCCTGTGCACCGAGTACATATCACAGCACGAAAGTCAGGAAGGTGCAACGATAATTGACCACACCATACAAAGTTCTAAATTGTTTGCACTATACAGCCGTTGGGTTTAATTAAATGGAAATCAGGCAAAAGGCATTACCCTATTGACACAAGACTTGGTTAGTGATAGGTTACTAAGTCAAATACAACCGATTAGACAGTAATGCATAAGGAGGACTGATATCAGATCAGTTCAAGGAGGTGCTGCCCTTCAAATAGTTTATCTAAAGCTGCTGAAGACGGTCTTTAATGCTTGCATTTAACGGAAAGGGTCGAAGTGTACATATTCATAAGTTTGAGTGAGGAGCGTAAGTAATGAAGACAGTTAAAGAAAAGGCCAGGGAGATTCCAGTCCTTTATGAAGCGGATGTAGTTGTTGTCGGCGGGGGACCAGCCGGCATAGGAGCCGCCTTAGCCTCAAGTAGAATCGGTGCTAGAACTGTTATTATAGAGAGGTTCAACTGCTTGGGTGGCCTGCAAACACAGGGCAACAATCCGACTTTCACCTTTGTTGATCCAGAGTTGCACGGTGGTATTATAACAGAGATCATTGACCGCCTTGAAAAGGGCGGGGCAGTCAAGAATTTGAATGATCTGGCAAGCTATGAAAGAGGCAGATTTAAAAAGGGGGTAATAGCTGCTGTAGGCGCAGAAAATTTACCGAAACGGCTGGTGGAAACCGAGGTTGGCTATTGGGGACGTTGGGGTGTTAGCTTCGATATAGAATACTACAAATTCCTTCTCGACAATATGATGAAGGAAGCCAAGGTCAGGCTGTTTTTGCACGCCTTTGCCTCAGGCGCTATAAGAGAAGGCAATACATTGAAAGGCGTTCTACTGGAAACAAAGGAAGGTAGGGGTGTTGTTTTAGGGAAGGTTATCATCGACACCACAGGAGAAGGTGATATTGCTTGGAAATCCGGAGCGCCTGTGATGGGTGATGAAGGATTTCCTGTAGGGCCTCGAAAGGGTGCCCTAGGCGGTATGCTGAATGCCTTCTTCATCGGCGGAGTGGATATGAAAAAATACAGGGCATTTCAAGAAGCGAATATGCCTGAATGGGGTGAAATGTATGTCGGTAGAAAGATTATAGCCAAAGCCAAGGAAGAGGGTGCCTATATTAAGGGAGAAGCTGTTATCCTGGCTCCAACGTTTGACGTCTATAATGGCGGAAGGATATATGTGATGAATCCCATTTACCGTGTACAGAAGGGAAAGAACTGCTTGATGACAGAGGTGCTGACCGATTGCGAAATAGACCTCAGGAAGCAGGCATGGGCCGTCCACAAGGTAGTAAAGGAAAATGTCCCTGGCTTCGAGAACTCCTATATTGAGAGGACGCCAAATTTGCCGTGCATCGGGAACGGACACAGAATTTTGGGCGAACATATTGTAACTATAGCAGAAATGCGCGAGGGCAAGGCTCACGACGATGGCGTAGCCATAAACAACATGCCGCCGGATCTGTATGAAGCGGTTGGCAGGTTTGCCTACGATATACTGCCTCACGATGTGCCTTATCGTGCTTTGATATCCAAAGGAATCGACAACCTTCTGGCTGCTGGTACAACAATGTCGTCCGGAGAGTTTTCCAAAACCGCTTTAAGGTACTGTACGCCCAGCATTTGTACCGGTCAGGCGGCAGGCGTCGCCGCCGCTCTGTCCGCCAACCAGAATATAAGCCCTAAAAAACTGGACATAAAATTATTACAGGATGCTCTTCGCAAGCAGGGCGCGCGTGTTACTATAAAAGAGGTTTCAGAAGAAGTGCTGGCACCATACCGGGTAATACGGAAGCTGGGAATTAAATTTCAGAGAGGTGACATAAAAGAGTTACCTGTGACCGAGGAGGAGATAGGTAGATACTAAGTGAATTTTGAGGGTTAGTTTCTATCAGAGTCGCCATGAGAAACAACTCTTATATGTCTTTCCATTGCAGCATCCACATATTACAATCTTGTTTTAGTGGTACTTAACAAAACGTCAGAATGTTACGTGAATGTACTACTGAGCTATATAATATAAAAAGCGGGTGGCTCTCATGTAAACCTCATGAATAACTTTGTGTGGCAACTAAGGTAGCGGGCGAGGTATAATCGAACCATCTGGGAAAAGAAAAGGGGGGAGAGGAAATGACTGCAAATCAGGCTTTCTACATCAAGTTTTTTGCTCCCGTTGTGCCGGAGACCATTGCCATCTTGATGCAAGTTGTTGACAATAAACTTAAGCAAGGCGCCAAGAAGCTCGGCCTGCTTATCTCGAGCCCTGGTGGTGATGTCTTTCAAGGATTGTCCGCATACAATTTTCTCAAGGGTATCCCTTTAGAGATTACGACTCACAACTTTGGCAGCGCTGATTCAATTGGGGTTGTCCTTTTCTGTGCCGGTTCCCGAAGACTGTCGGTACCCCATGCTCGTTTTCTTCTTCACGGTGTGCAGTGTAATTTTCACCAGCCAGTTAGTCTAGAAGAAAAGCAGCTCGAAGAAAGACTCAAAGGTTTACAGATTGACATGGGTAACATCGCTCGTGTGATTGCTGATACCGTAAAGAAAGACAAGGAGCGAGTCCTTCAGGACATGCTAAACCGCACTACCCTCTATCCGGAGCAAGCCGTAGAATACGGCCTAGTTCATGAGATAAAATCAGAGCTATTTCCACCTGGCTCAGAAGTCATTTCGATACAAATGGTTCCAAAGCCACCAGCACCGGACAAGGCAGTGAGTCCATTGGTTGAGGCCTCAGGCAGTGTTATTGTTGAGAGCCTCTAGCTCGGTGCTCCAAAAGGCAGATTATCAAAAAGACACTTGACATTGCTGAACATTCAGCCAAAAGGTGTTTTCTTATTCCCTCAGCCGACCCGGATGCATAGGCAGGTAATCGTTCTATTGATGCCTGAGATATTATGTATCTCTGTAGAAACAACGTTACCTATGGTGTTAAGGTCAGCTCCTTCAATCGTGACAATAATGTCATAGGGTCCAGTCACTGTGTCAACGCTCTTTATCGCCGCTAGTTTTTGCAAAGCACTAAAGACTTCTTTGGTTTTACCCACTGCTGTTTCAATTAGGGCAAAAGCCTTTGCTGCCATACTACCTCGCCTCCTTGATTGTGATAACTTGCTATTTCCAGTTGATACGCTAATTATGGCCCCATTTACTGGACAAATGCAATGGTGATATGTCTCATGACTGTTACAAGCCCAAATACTGCAACCCTCGTAATCCATTACAAGCCTTTTGGGCAGGGATTTCAATCGTAAACTCAACATTTCATCGGATTGTTCAATTTGAGAGTCTCTTGGGACGAAGAAGTCACAACTCGCCGCTCTGAGTGAGGAGAGTATATACACCAAAAGTATCTTTCGGATGTAGCCATATCTCTCTCATGCCTCGACCGTGCCCCTTGCCACCGACAAGATCAGCATCGGTTATATCGCCCACCACTCGAATTCCCATCTCTTCTGCCTTAGCTCTGGCTTTGCCCGCGTCCGGCGTCTTGAAACCAACGGCATACAATCCTTCACCCCTCTTGTCGATGAATTTGGCGACATCACTGTCCGGGCGGGTTGGTGATAGTATTTCCAATTTATTGTCGCCAATAACGCTAATAAAACCTACCGCCTTACTTTCACCGATCTTTCTGAATTTAGTGCCCGTAAATTCCGAAAAGAATCTCTGAGCCTTTTCTATGTCTTTAACGGCGATTACCACGTGGCTTAGGTCGCCTATGAGTCGTTCTTTCTCCATAGCTAAACCTCCTATTAAGATTAATGTTCATTATATAGCATTGTACAGGAGTCTCAAATACTTCGCCTGGCGGTCGAAGGAAAGGCGAGAAAAAAGAGAGGTATGTGATACTAATGTTCGACCGGTACAGCCTTTTTGCTCTTCCTTAGAGCGCGTGTTAAAATGCCCAAAGCGTTCCGCTGTATGATGTTTAGAGCCAGAACTAAGAGCATAGAGCTGATATTGTCAAGCGAACAGGTAAAGCTGCCAGGCTGTATATTGGCGGCGATTTAAAACTTATTTACGAGGTACCAGATGGACCCTAAGATTAAAGTTGAGATGCTGAGGAGAATGCTGCTGATCAGGCATCTCGAGAATAAGTGGGGTGAGCTTTACGATGGGCACGAAATTGATGGAATACCTCCTTCCCTTGGTACCGGGCAAGAAGCAGTCTCAGTGGGTGCCTGCATGGCCCTAAGGCCAGGCGACTATGTCTTCACCACGCACCGTGGTGTTGGGCCACAAGTTGCCATGGGCATGGACCCGGACCGGATATTGGCTGACGTTTGCTACAAGGCTACCGGTTATAATAAAGGGAAATCCTACCATGTAACCAGCATTGAACACGGGGTGGTTGGAACGGGGGGCATAGTAGGTGGACAGATACCGGTGGCCGTCGGGCTGGCTTTAGCCTTTAAATTGAGGGGGCTCAAGCAGGTAGCGCTGCCATTCTTTGGCGAAGGAGCGTGTAATGAGGGAGCCTTCCACGAGGCGGCAAATCTAGCCGCGATTTGGAAGCTACCTGTTATTTTCCTGTGCGAAAATAATATGTATGCTATCTCGCTAAGGTTTGAAGAGTTCATGCCTGTTAAGAATGTAGCTATAAGAGCTAAAGCCTACGGGATGCCAGGTGCCACCGTCGATGGGAACGACGTCATCTCTGTATTTGAGGCGGTGCGCAAGGCAGCAGGAAGAGCTAGGCGGGGATTTGGGCCTAGCCTGGTTGAAGCCAGGACCTACAGACTCGCCGGTCACCTGCTCGATGACCCCGGTTACTATCGCCCTAAGGAGGAAGTGGAAGAACAGTGGGCTAAGTGCCCCATCTTGAGGTTTAAGGCTCAGTTAATATCTGAGAGTATCCTGGAGAATGATGATATAGAAAAATTGGAGCGTGAGGTGAAAGAAGTAGCGGAAAAGGCGGCGGATTTTGCCAGAAAAAGTCCCTACCCGGAGGCGGAAGAGGCCTTTACCGATATTTTCGCTTAGGCTGTGAAGAAATGTTTCCCAGAAGACTTTTTGAACACGGCGCCAAAATTCCTCCGGAGCAGAAGAAGCTACCCGGTTACCGGGGCGCCATCAATGAAGCTCTTTTGGAGGAGATGGAAAAGGATAGCCGTATAATAGTCATGGGGCAGGATGTAGGGAAAGCACCACCCTTCGGCGTCACCCTGGGGTTACTGGATAAATTTGGGCCGGAGCGAGTTCTGGATACGCCAATCTCTGAGATAGCCATGGTCGGAGCAGCAGTAGGCGCTGCCATCGGTGGGATGAGGCCTGTGGTGGAGATGCAATTCGGAGACTTTATTTCTTGTGCCATCGACCAGGTGGTACATCAGGGCGCTATGCTTCGGTACCTGACGGGGGGTCAGGTAAAAGTACCCATGGTCATCAGGTTACCTTGTGGCGCGGGCCAAGGTACAGGGTCTCACCATTCTCAGAGCATGTACTCCTGGTTCGTTCACAGCCCGGGTCTCAGGGTCGTCGTCCCTTCCACATCAGCGGATGCCAAGGGCCTGATGAAGACCGCATTGAGACAGGATAATCCGGTGCTCTTCTTTGAGGAGAAGATTTTATATCGAACCCGATGGAAGGTACCTCCTGAGTATTACGACGCCGATTTCACCATACCTTTCGGCAAAGCCGAAGTAAAGAGACAGGGACGAGATGTTACGGTAGTGGCTACCCTGGCCATGGTGCATTATGCTATTGAGGCGGCTAGACGTCTGGAAAAGGAAGGCATATCTGTAGAGGTTATCGACCCTCGCACCCTGGCTCCTCTTGACATGGAAACCATACTCGCCTCGGTAAGAAAGACCGGCCGCCTGGTAGTTGTGGACGAAGCTTATCTGAGTTGCGGCATCCAGGGGGAGATAATCGCCGGCGTCACAGAAAAAGCCTTTCATTACTTGAAAGCGCCTCCCATCCGTCTAGGAAACCCAGGTGTGCCTGTGCCTTTCGCACCGACGCTGGAGGAGGCGGTGATTCCAAATATAGATAAGATAGAACTGGCAATAAGGGAAACCTTGAAAGACTAAATCTTACCACCCTTTAGTCCTTCATCTAACCATTTTAGCAAAGTTGTCTTTAATCTATATGGCATCATCGAAAGTAGAGCATTTTTTGTTCCGTAAGTGACATACACTTTAGAGTCCAAAGCTCTGCCTAACTCGATAATCAGCAATGTTAGGAACTTGACTTAAGAAATATTTAGGCTATTCCTTCCCCAACTGAAGCCATCCAAGATTTGAAGACATTTTATTACTATATCTGCAGTAGCCCGCATTGGACGGATTCCGAACTCCTATTTGAGAAGAAACATCTTATTCCAGCCTTGCAGCAACTCCTTGTTTCATTTCAAACTTGAACAAAACGATGAAATGTTCATTGAAAGAAAATGAACTGGATTATTTTTACAATTTGTCTTTTGTTCGATGTTAAATCATATTTGTTTCATGTACCCTTCAACGACGGTGATTAATCTATCACTTTCAGGTGGGGTAAAGTCTGGCGATTTACTCAACGCAATGTAATCAAATGGTTCACTTGTTCTGAACTTATGCCAGGGCAATATCTTGAAGGGAACACCGCGTTCCCTTCCTAACGCGCATAAGTCTCGGACAGAAGAACTTTTACACTCTCTCTTCTTAAGCTGCGTTAAACCAGACCTCGCATCGTCATCCCATTTGGACAGATCTTTAAAGCGCTTACGAAGATGGACCCATACAAGTGAGCCTATCCACCCGTAAACAATAGCAAAAGTCAAGTAGTTACCTGAATGAACGTGTTTTCTCTTCAGTATGGAAAGCCCACGTCCAGAGTTAACATGCAGAAATTCTGATGTCAGATACAGCCCATCCCCTACCCACAGATCGGGGTGAGCATCTATGTGTATCACATCAAACGGTATCTTGAGCTTACTGGAATCAATGAGCGTGCGCCAGAAGTCCAGTACTCCATCATGACTTTCTACCGTGCGCCCCTGTACCGGGGCATCAGGTGAAAGACCACATCTGTCCTCGAGAAAGTACTGTACTTTAGAGACACTCCACGGCTTATACCCTGGGCCCAGCCTTCCACCGGCACATCCGCGACAGTAAGCATTTTTATTCAGGAAGAAATCCAAATCTAAATTCAAGAAGCGCATTACCATCTCTATCAATAGTTACTCAATCCAGTTCTTACTATAACAGCAGTAGTTATACCCGTCAATCAGTTTGAGAAAAAATGTTGTGCCCCGCCAGTGTTTTTCATGAATTCCTCCTCTGAATACGTACCGCACATTTTGACGATTGGTTCAGGGCAGCGTGACTTTTGACCCATTATCGCCCAAGCAAGCGTCACGCCTTTGATCCAAACGATTTTGAAAGTGCTTCATCGAAGTGTATAATAGATTATGTAGAGACAGTTTAGTCTTGCCGGCAGAGGGGGTGGTAATGATGAGGAGCAGGCACTCCACGACCGAGGCAATAGCTGACATACTTAGGGCCAGCACCGATGATGTGGGGACAAGTTGGGGAGGAGCTCAGCGCGATTTCAGCAACGGAGATCTCGAGTACTATCTAAGCTTTCTTCTAGCCCAAAAATTCATTGTTCCCGTTGATTCAGAAAGCCTCTCCCACCAATACAAAGCCACAGATAAAGGTGCCAAGCTACTAAGAGTGATAGATAGCATCTCGTAGATTATTGTATGCCCAAAGCGAGTCCCACGTTTCAAATGCTGGGTCAGGTATATACATAGGACTGCACATTCCTGACAAATGTGTAATTTGCATCCACTGGACAGGAAGTCAGAAGGTAAAATCCCAAGAACTAAATTATTATCCCTGCACCCAGCTTGGAAGGCAATGACAGAAAAATAGTAGTGTCCCGGTCTTTCTACGCTCCTGTCGCCGTTCATGGCACTGGCATCATATCGTGCTGGAATGGCAGTTTTCATTTAAATCAAAAAGATCATTTATTGGGGATATTGACAATTGCTTATATGTATGGTACGATTTAGTCAACTACTATAATGTGTATTACTATACAGTAGATATAAATTATGTAAGTATATCCATTTACTAGCTGAGTATGGCACAACCAGAAAGGAGGTGTCCAGATTGGAGTTTTATCATAAAGCGTCTAAAAAACTCTTCTTCGGCTACAGGCGCGAAATACGGGCTGCACGAGTTTTGGCTCAATTCCCCCCTGGAGCGGGAAACATAGTGATGCTGCACGGGCCTCCAGGTACAGGCAAGACGGAGTTCATTCAGCAATTTTTCAGTTTTTTGCCGCAAGGGTCAACCTTAGTATACGAAAACTGTGCTCAGGCCATTAATAACGGAAGTTTTGAAGAAACCTGCTTCAAGTTGGATGGGATTCTGAGAGTCGCTATCGGCAATGTCCCTCTTATGCTGGCTCTGGATGAGATGGAAATAGTTGCTGTTCGTCGTGAACCGCTAACAATCGCTACGATGGGACATACCCTGCGCATAACGGGACTCTTACAGTTAGCCCCGAACGTGCCCCAGACCATTCTTGCACTTTGTACCAATACACCATGCATAGTGGATGATAGTGTGGGAAGAAGATGCACAGAATCCATATATCTTTCCTATGCCACAGGCGAAGTAATAGAGGATGCACTTTTACATATAGGGTACCCAAATGATCTAATTCCCGAAGCAACCCGTCTTTGGGTTGGGCGTCTTGAGGTTGAGGGATGGTGGAGAGGTTCACAGCTAATTCCGGCGATTCTGAAGAATGCTTCTAGTATAATTAATCTTAGCCCGGTGGAATTGGTAGACTACTTAGATAGTTGTCCTATAGGTCCACGCGTAAAGGACTCGTTGAGATATGAGCGGATGAATGCTGAGTGGATTGTGATGGCACGCCGCACACTTGAACGGTGGGCGCCGTGAAAGTGAGACGTTGAACCTGAAAATGCTGGGTCACGGATTTCACTGCACTCAAGTCTAATGACAAATATTTGGGCATGTTATCGAATTCTGACGTACTATTAGATAATTACTATATTGTAATAACTATATAGTATTGACATATTTGTCATCCAACGCTATAATGATCAAAACTAGGAGGTAAAAATGAATCGTAAAACAAATCAAATTCGAAGTGAGATCCATAATAATGGCAACGGGCACAAGGATCAACAGTCCTTTGGTGTCTTACTCAAGGAAAGCCGACAGAAGGGAAATCAAAAGTTCACCTTAAAGCAACTATCTCAGATAATCGGTTGTCCGGAATGGTATTTGAGACGTTTGGAATCCAACAAGGTAGCTAAACCAAAACCCGACGTATTGTTACGACTCATATCATTTTTCCATTGGGACCCTAATAAAGTTGCAGAGATTTTTGAAAATCCGCGCAGACTCAAGCTCCGTGCTGAGATCGCTATATACGAGTCAAAGCTACAAGAGCTGGATGTATTGTCAGCCAAATCTCTTCCTTTGAATTCACTAGAGGGAGAGCTAGCCTATTATGGTCTTCTACGAGTACTAGCTCGCGAGCATGGTGTAGATAAATAAATCAAGTAAGCAAATCCGAGTGAGTAGATATGCGCTATTTGGGACGCTACGTTTATCTGCCAGAGCCCTTTGAGGTTGCAAATGAAATCAGGGCTAAATGCGGTCTAAACGAAGACAAGCAAATTGATGCGTTAGGTGTTCAACGTTTGCTGACCGGTTTTGGTGCTACGAAGCATTGGGTAGAACCAAATAAGAAAGAGGAGTTAGTTAACACTTATTGCAGATCTAACGGCATAACATGGACTGACAAGGCTCGAAGGCGATTGCTCGGCGCCCCTGAAATAACGTTGGGTACGCATATCCACTTGGACCGTGCGCAAGTTCACGAAGGTTCGCCTAGAGAACAGAGCCTGCTTGTTCACGCTCTAGTTCACATTCATCTAAATCTGCCATCCATCCCAGGTCCAGCATTAGCCTATACAAAATCGGCCCTACATTTGAGGGCAGCTGGTCGCCGAAACGAAAGTTACGTGAATCGCGTAACTAATCTCCTGATGTTGCCCCAAAGAGAGGTTATCCGTAGTTGTAGTTTCATGGACATAAAGCAGGTTGCGAGGAGATTTGGTGTTCCGCTATATGATTTCATCTTAACCTTACCCGACCTACTTGGGATACCGCTTTTAGCTATTCGCTACGTAGTATTCGAACCCGATGATAAGGATAATTGTCTAGTACATCTCAGTAGCAACCCACATTGGCATCTTGGAGGCGGCTATGATGCCTCGGTTGGGACCTTGGCCGCGATTTTAGTAAATGAGATAAAAGAAGAGGAAATGAGGCAGCAGTTGAGTCAGTTTGCGTGGTCCTTAGCCTCGGGGCCTCGTAGAAATAGACGCGTGGGGCTGTCGTGGGAAGTCGGAAAGTCTACTATTGTTATGAACGCGTCATTTGAGAGAAGTTCCCCGTTTAACTCGAAGATACGGCGTCAGGAAGGATTTCTGACCATTCTCGTGGCGCCGGTACAAGCAGTAATAAGAAGGAACTACATAAACCTATTTTCAGGGACAAAGAAAGAGATAACCTCAGCAGCTTTAGCTCAACCTAGCTTAGTTGATGTCGTCAGAAAACAATTTGATAGAAGGAAACCGGCAGATCGTCACGGCAGCCTAACGGTTCTTGCAGCACCTGTAAACGCGTCAAAAACTACTCTTTTGCGAAGCATCGCACAAAGGGAGGGACAGGGAGCTCATACAACCATTACGTTCGGGGAGGATAAAATAGGCCCCGGAGAGATTCAAAGATATGAGATAACACGTATACCCGCCTTTATGAGCCCAGAATCGGATATCGTTTTGATAGATAATGCGCATCTTGCCATAGGCGATGTAGAGAACGTTTGCGTAGGATTGACTTGGCACGGCGGAAAGGATGTATTCGTTGCTGGACTGGATACAGATACCAGTGGCAACCCCATCATCCACATGGGGCAGTTGATGTGTCAAGCTAAGAAGATATTAAAGACAGACCCAACTTGCGAGCAGCTACTCGCATACTGTGAAACCCCAGAATGCAGGAGAGCACGTGTTCCCGCATCTAGAACAGCTATAGTCGACGCTTCATCCCAAGATGGCACGAGCATCGCCTCTTTGCAGAGCTTGTGCCGAAAATGTTTTGCCGGTAGTCAAGCATTGGGCTCACTTCGTGCAATTGTAGGTCCGCCCTACAGCGGCAAGACGCACCTGACTCAAATCTTTGCTGCCGAGTTGTTGTCACGGGGCATGGAGGTTATGCTATTCTACCATCCTGACCTCTCTGAGAAAGACATTAGACAAATAGAAGGGCATAATGGAAGAACAGCAACTGGGGTGCCAGTCACAACGTTCTCTGAGATCAAGAAATCTGTAGATGTTGCCCAACCCACAGTGAAGCACGCTATTGTGATAGACCATGTCGCTGCTTATGGTGACTGGAACGGATCATCCGCTAAGGATTTGGACCACTGGGCCAACATGGGTCTTTACGTCGTGGTGAATGGGGTTGAGACTGATCATTTGGGCAAGGCCGCAAATGGCTTTCCAGAGTTACTCTGCTTGGCAGACAGGGTTGACAGGTTATCTTCACCATGTAGCATATGTGGCTGCGAGAATGCCACCAGGTGGACGCGCAGTGAGCAGGTCCCGGTAGAATTGATTAGAGAAAAGAAAAGACGCTATCACTTCTTACCCTTATGCGATGAACACTTCTTTAAAATGTTTCCTCTGGATTAAAAACTGGGTGACAAAGTAGAGGAAAACATTAGAATGAGTCTTTTGAGTATAGGTTAAAGGCTCAATCTTTCCCCTTTTTGTGGCTGGGACCAATTTGGGGGTACAGGGTAAAAAAGAGGGTTCGTGCAGAGTTTATATCATGCTTCTTTTATCAGTTGGGTGTGCCGGTAGTAAATTCGGTCTGGAATTGAGAATCTCGGGGCACCAGATAGCAGAATTCGTTGCCTGTCACGGAATCAGCTTTAATGCGAAAGATGGCCGTTCACCAATTCGATACTACCCTTTTTCTGCGCTTGGTTGACAGAGCAGACTAGCGTTACCTCGCGAGTTGACAGATATCAGACATAAGCTTATCCCTGTTTACATCTAGTCAGGCTAGTTCATGCCGAAGGGACGAGAGCCAAACTGCGCTCTGCCTAAGCATGGTATTTGACATGAACTTGGGTTGTTTGGCTGTGGGCGGAGCGAACTAAACATTCACTCATCTTGTGACATTTGTTTTGAATGAGAAAAGTAGGTCCTCAGTGCGTTTAGGTGCATGTGGTCGTGTCGATGTTTATTAAATAGTAAGATTATGGCCAGAACTACTTGCTTCTTTTTAAGCAGAAGTCTAGGATGTTTATAATGAGGGAAACAATTTGGGGCTGTCGTGACCACATTATCAACGCAAGATTAGCTTCAGGTCCCGCAACACCTTTTTTTAATGAAGTTACCATTTTCTGAAGGAGGCTTGAATTATGGAATTTTTTGACCTTATGAGTATCTCACACCGCTATATGGAGATACTAAACCCTTCCTCGTCTGAAAAAATCCTCAAACTTGGCAAACTACTCAAATTGAAAAAGGGAAACCGGGTCATCGACTTCGGTTGTGGTTGTGCTGAGTCCCTCACTCTCTGGGCTGAGGCATTTGGCATCACTGGTATTGGCATAGATATATCCGAGGATTTCTGCGACCGAGCCGGGAAAAAGCTGGCCATGAGAGGGTTGTCGGACCAAATCGAAATCGTTTGCTCCCCTGCGGCTGACTACGTATTTGAAGAGGGGGCTTTCGATGCCGCAACATGTATTGGGTCAACGTTTATTTTTGGCGGTTACCAGCAGACGATCCAGGCAATGAAGCGGGCTGTTCATCAGAATGGACGCCTTGGTATCGGCGAAACCCACTGGCTTAGCAATCAGGTACATCCGGAATACGCCCAGAAACAGACAACTACCCACACAGAACCGGAACTAACTCAATTTACCCGGGACGGAGGCTTTGAACTCGAATACATCATCCGTGCTAGCCACGACGACTGGGATAGATACATTTCGGATGGTTGGTATGGACTGATACGTTGGCTTGAAGAAAATCCCAACCACCCTGACCATGAACAAGTATTCAAGCATTTTCGTACTGACCAGGATGATTATTTACAGTTCCAGCGTCAATATATGGGTTGGGCTATGTACTGCCTCGCTCCCATCAAATCTCATTCGACAGGTAGCCACTTATGAAAATAACATTTATTGATACCGTCTAGGCACACTCGCATCTGTTACCACCCTTGAGTAGAACGTTGATCACGATAAACTATCTTTGATAGGTAGGATTACCTATCTGCTGTAAGAGGCTTAAGGATTCTTTCCAGTAGAATTGTTATAGTTCAAGAGAATCAGACATTCCGATGATTACATGAGAGTACCAGATGTCACTTTTAAGTACTTTGTTACCCCCATTGCACGATTTAGCGTATTGTTTCTTCTAAGCTACCGCAACAAAGCCACCTTAAAAGGAACGCTTTTGTTAACATTGTGTAACAACTTTGACAAAGGTTGCCCAACATTGTCGCATATCTCCATTTTCAGATTAGTTTTTTAGTGATAGACTTATAGCCAGGAGTAGCCTACGTGGACCAAACCAGCCTTGAGTTATTGGAATTTCCCAAAGTGAGGGAAATTCTGGCGAGCTTCACCTCTTTTTCGGCAAGTCAGGAGCTTGCCCTCAATTTGATGCCCTCAGCGGAGCCACAGCTTGTCTCCCTTTTGTTGACGCAATCAGCTGAAGCTCGGCGACTTCTGGCTTTAAATCCCGGCGGCTCCATTGGCAGCATCGTTGATTCCCGTGCAGAGGTGGAAATGGCAAGCCGGGGCAAGATTCTCGCTACGTCCACTCTGGTAGATGTTAAAGACAGTCTGCAAGCTATCCGTTCTCTTCGCGCGGTTATCGGCAAGCTAAAAGATAAGGTCCCCGCTTTATGGGACATTGCCAACGGCATTACAGACCTGTCTCACCTGGAAGCTGAAATAGGAAGATGCCTGACACCAACAGGCGAGATACTGGACTCAGCTTCGGACAAACTATCGAGCCTGAGGCAGCAGCTTAAAAGGACACGTGAAGAGCTTTTAGGCCGCCTGGACTCCATAATGAAATCCCGCCACAGCCAGAGATTCCTCCAAGAGTCACTGATCATGATGCGCCACGACCGCTACGTTGTTCCGGTCAAGGCAGAGCTGAGAAAGGAGATCAAAGGCATAGTACATGACATCTCCAACACCGGTGCCACAGTATTTGTCGAGCCGTTGGCAACCGTAGAGATGGGCAACCAGTTGCGGGAGGTTGCGCTAGGTGAAGAGCAGGAGGTAGAGAGGATTCTCACAGATTTGAGCAGCAAGGTGGGCATCCATTGTGCTGAAATCTCCAGGAACGTGGCTCTGGCAGCCGAAATAGACCTGGCTCTGGCCAAGGCGAGATATGCTGAAAAGGTCAATGCCACCGAACCCATTATTGCCACTACCGGCGAGGACAGCTCGGATGCAATAACTAAAACGAACCGACTCTATCTGATGGGTGCTCGTCACCCTCTACTTGAGGAAAATGCAGTGCCTCTGTCTATTGAGATAGGTAACGACTTCTCTATCCTCGTTATCAGTGGCCCCAATGCCGGGGGCAAGACTGTAGCTCTGAAGACCGTCGGGCTGTTAACCTTGATGGCACAAGCTGGTATGCCTATACCGGCAGCGCCTGAAAGTTGCATCCCTGTCTTCGACGGCATCTTTGCCGATATCGGCGATGAGCAGAGCATCGAACAGATGCTGTCTACCTTTAGCTGGCACATAGGCAATATCGTCCGAATAATTCGGGATTCCACCAGAAACAGCCTTGTGCTGCTGGACGAGTTAGGGACAAGCACTGACCCGGTCGAAGGAGTTGCCCTAGCCCAGTCAATACTGCTGAATTTCCTGTCGAATCGGAACCTGGTCGTGGCTACCACTCATTATTCCGGACTCAAGGTTTTCGCTCACCAGACCCCGGGATTGAAAAACGCTTCGCTCGATTTTGACCCGCTTACCTTGAAACCCACTTATCACCTCACTATGGGCGTGCCCGGCGGCAGCAATGCCCTGTCTATAGCTTCCCAACTAGGCATGGAGCCGGAGATTATCGCTACCGCCAAAAAATTCATGCCTGAAGGGCACTTAGAGATGGAGAGCCTGCTTTCAGGCCTGGAGGATGAAAAGAGAAGGGTTGAAGAGCTACGCAACAGTCTGGAAAGTGACAAAAGCAAGATCGATGGATTGAGAGAGGAGCTTAAGAGCGAGCTTCAGAAGCTCAAGGTGGAGGAGCGGAATACGCTGCGCCAAATCAAGGACAACCTCCTGAAGGAAGCCGCCTCGCTGGAGAAAAACATACGTGAGGCTATTAAAGCAATTCAGAAAGCGAAAACAAAAACAAATATCGAGCGGGCAAAAAAAGTGCTGGCTGGAGTACACCAAGACCTGGAAAGCCACGCCTGGCAAACTCAGCGAAGTCGTCCTATTGTGGAGGAGACCTCCGCCATTGCGGTGGGTGACCGGGTAAGACTCATCGAGACTGGACTGGAGGGGGTAGTCCTTTCAGTTCTGGAAAACAGGCGTGTGCTTGAGATTCAAGCAGGGGACATCAAGCTAAAGATGAAGTCGGAAGGCGTGGAGAAGGTTTCACCTTTGCCGACTGCAGCAGCATTTCCATCGTCGGTGGTGAAAACAAGCAGTGAAAAGAAGCGAAGCTCACTCGAGCTTGACCTTCGGGGTAAGCGAGCTGATGAAGTAGAGCCGAAACTCGACATCTATCTTAATGATGCTTTTGTTTCAGGCTTGAGCCAGGTGCGCATCATACACGGCTTTGGCACCGGCACCGTGCGGCAGATAGTTCACGATTTCATCAGGAGGCATCCTCTGGTAAAGTCCTTTGGGCAAGCAGGCAAGGAAGAGGGTGGCGGTGGGGTAACCATAGTGAAACTGCAAGGGTCCAGTCGTTATGGCGTTGATTAGTCGACGCTTGCCCTAACCGCCGGTCACGCCTACGTCCGAGCTTCAGATTCGCAGCACTGAATTACTCAGGTGATTAATCCAGCTGAAAATGCGAGCAGCGGTCGGTGATCAGAAAGGCTTATATGACAGCTATAACGTATAGAGTGGTACAATAATTGGGGGTAGATCAACAATGTCACATTTGGGCGCAATGTTCAATATCCTTACCAAAATTATCTCTTTACGTGCGCCACCTTATCGACTTAGAGTAATGACTGGGACTAAGCTAACTATGTCAACATCGCCAATCCACTTCTATCATCCCAGCCTGCGGGCCGCTAGAGTCCGGCACACCTACATCAGTCCTCTTATAAAGGAATGCAAGATATTGAGCCAGCTGCGACTACCAAAATGCACCGAGGCTGACCTTCGACTCACGTCAATTCCAGAAAGACCCACATCAACAACCGCTATCACGCAGATAGCAACTCTCTGATTCCTTCCTTTATATCCCGTCGCAGCAAGTATTCTGGAAAACTAAGCACTCCCCTTGGGCTCTCAATCAACTATTTGTAAGTAAGGAGATGGAGTGCCCAATAAACAGAACCCGAAAGTCTGCCTGGCTTGAATGTATGTGTGGGCTGCTCCCGATGAGTGCGTATAAACCGTCTTCTACGATACCACAAAAGTCCTACCCAGAATGGGACTAATAGGGGATTCACTAAGCGAACCGGACGTGTTAGGCTATATTTGGATAGAGTTGGAGGTAGTTGAAACAGCTATCCCTCACCAAGAAAAACATATATGAGAGATTAGGAGTTATGCCTGTCGCACTAAATGGTCACCCCTTTTACAGAACGAGCGAAGTCTGCCGAATGGTCGGAATTGGCAAAACTACTTTGCTCCGCTGGCTAAGGGATGGCATTATCGAGGAAGCTGAACACAGAGATAGGAGGGGATGGCGGTTATTCTCTGAAGATGAAGTAAATAGATTGAATGCAGAAGCCAACCGGACAATTAAGACTACGCAATTCGGAACCACAAAACGGCGAACCTGAACTGGCACCTTCTTGAAAAGAAATGAAAAGCACTAATAAAACCACGTCTCAAGTTATCAAAAAACGTGAAGACCTGCGTTTGTATACGGCGGAGCTTGAGAAGGTGGAAGCTGAGCAAAAGCTGATAGAGGTAAGGCCCGATGGAACGACGATATTTACCGAAGCCTCAATTTCCCCATTGCGAAATGACAGGGGAGAAATCATCGGAGTTCGTGGCATCGGCCGCGACGTTACTGAACGCAAGCAAATGGTTGAAGCCTTAAGGCACTCAGAGGAGAGATATCGGACCATACTGGATGAGATAGAAGAAGGCTACTATGAGGTAGACCTCGCTGGTAACTTCACCTTCATCAATAACGCAACTTGTCGTCAATTCGGATACCCCAAAGAAGAGTTAATCGGAATGAACTATCGAGCCTACGTACCCAAAGAGGATGCAAAGAGCGTGTATAAGGCCTGGAATAAAGTCTACCGGACAGGCGAGCCACTGAAATTATATCCTTTTGCGAGCATTAGAAAAGACGGAACGCAGATATTTTTAGAAAACTCAGTTTCTCCTTTGCGAAACAATGAGGGAAAGATTATCGGATTTCGGTCAATTAGCCGTGATGTTACCGATCGCAAGCGGGCGGAGGAGAAGATGCAGCATTCCAAACTCGTGCTTAGTGCTATCCGTAATGTCAACCAGCTTATCGCCAGGAGAGCCGGCCGCGACAGTCTACTCAAAGGTACCTGCGAAAACTTCGTTGAAACCCGTGGTTACTACAATGCCTGGATTGCCCTGCTGGATGAGTCTGGGAAGCTTGTGGTTGCTGCTGAAGCTGGTCTGGGCAAGAACTTCCTGCAAATGATTGAGCGGTTGAAGCGTGGCGAATTGCCGGATTGTGGACGGAAGATACTGAAAAAATCGGGTGTTGTGGTAATCGAAGACCCGTCATTGGCGTGTACCGATTGTCCTCTGGCAAAAGATTATTCTGGTAGAGGCGAGATGAGCGTCCGGCTGGAATACGGTGAGAAGGTCTATGGACTGATGACCGTTTCTATCCCGCCTGGCATCGCTGGGGAAAAAGAAGAACAGGGCCTGTTTGAAGAAGTTGCCGGGGATATCGCTTTTGCCCTGTACAGCATGGAACAGGAGGAGGAGCACAAGCGAGCGGAGGAGGCTTTAAGGCGGTCGGAGGAGAAGTATAGGAATATCCTAAGCGAGATGCAGGACAGCTATTTTGAGGTAGACTTTGCCGGTAACCTCACTTTCTTTAACGATTCGACAGGTAATAGCCTGGGATATTCCGCAGAAGAGTTGATGGGGATGAGCTATAGGGAGTTCACAGCTGGTGAAGACATTAAGCTTGTATACAAGGCATTCAATAAAGTCTATCGAACAAACAGACCAAATAAAGGCTTTTTGTGGAAAATTGTACGAAAAGACGGAAACGTAGGATTTGTCGAGGCCACGGTTTCCCCACTGCGAAATCCAAAGGGTGAAATTATTGGATTTCGTGGAGTTGGCCGTGACGTCACCGAGCGCAAAGCCAGGGAGCAGGAGTACCAAACTATTATCCGCACCACTATAGATGGTTTTTGGCAAGCGGATATGCAGGGCCACTTTTTAGATATGAACGACGCTTACTGTCACTTAACAGGTTACAGCCGTGACGAGCTCCTGAATATGTCAATCCCAGATGTCGAAGCGATAGAGGAACCAGAGGAGACAGCCAAACGCATCCGAAAGATAAAGGAGGTTGGCTACGACCGCTTTGAGACCCGGCACCGACGTAAGGATGGCGAGATTATTGACGTTGTGATAAGTGTCAACTATTTGCCAATCGACGGTGGGCGAATGTTTGTATTCATCCGTGACATCAGCGAGCATAAGCGGGCAGAGGAGGCCCAGAGGCAGTCGGAGGAGAGGTATCGAACCATAGTGGAAGAAATGGATGAGAGCTATTATGAGGTAGACCTTGCCGGTAATATGACCTTTGTCAACGATGCAACATGTCGCCGCCTTGGCCGTTCCAGGGAAGAG
>JBAVQV010000132.1:0-9930 GCA_049694415.1 Dehalococcoidia bacterium | reverse complement strand
CTTACTCCCAGCTCTAGTGAAACCATGCATTTTATTTCAATGGTACAAGTCATACTTATGCAGGCCGGCCAGACATTGGAAGCAGCCAGGCAGACAGCGGTCTACCTGCTCTATCTATTGGCTAGTGCGAGAGCCGCGGTTTCTGCCTTTCAGACGGAATATATTATCGCCGCGATAATCATTTCAATCGGCGTAATACCGGCTTTTTTTCTTCCATTACGCCGTCAGAAGGGCACTCAAGCAGCCACCCCTATCGAGTAGGTGTTAATTTAGCCCTGCTCGATATTCATATTTATAGCCAAAACACGGTAAAAACGTAAATTGTTGACCTGATTTAAAGGTGGTGGTATCATTCTCTAAATCTTCTGGAGATACAGATTGTCCATTAATCCCAAACAAGACAACGAAATCACTCGATTTCTTAAGCTAGAAGCCAGGCGGCAAAAGGACACTATAAATCTTATTGCCGCTGAAAATTACGCCAGCCGAGCTGTGCTCGAGGCTCAAGGCTCCATACTGACCAACAAATATGCGGAGGGTTATCCGCATCACCGTTATTATGCCGGCTGCCCCAATATAGATGCTATCGAAAGCCTGGCAATCGAGCGAGCCAAGAAACTGTTCAACGCCGAGCATGCCAACGTCCAACCCCATAGCGGCAGCCAGGCAAATATGGCGGCCTATTTCGCCCTTCTCGAGCCCGGTGATACCGTTATGGGAATGAGCTTGAGCCATGGCGGTCATCTGACTCACGGCGCTCCAGCTAATTTTTCGGGCAAATGGTATAAATTTGTCACCTATGGACTCGACCCGGAAACCGAAAGGCTCGACTACGATAGCATAGAAAAGCTGGCTGTAAAGCATAAGCCAAAGCTTATTGTCTGTGGTGCCAGCGCCTATCCCCGAATTATTGACTTCAGCCGCTTCCGCAAAATAGCGGACGCTGCCGATGCGCAGCTTGTGGCAGATATGGCTCACCTGGCCGGTCTAGTAGCTACTAATTTACATCCTTCTCCGGTACCTCATGCCCAAATAGTGACCTCATCCACTCATAAGACCTTGCGCGGTCCTCGAAGTGGTTTTATCTTATGTAAAGAGGAGCTAGCCTCCAAAATAGATGCTGCCGTTTTCCCTACGATGCAGGGCGGACCGCTGATGCACGCCATAGCTGCCAAAGCCATAGCCTTCTTTGAAGCTATGCAACCTGAGTTCGTCACCTACCAGAAAGCCGTCCTGGAGAATGCCAGAGTTCTGGCTGCTGAACTTCAGCAACAAGGTTTGCGTCTGGTATCCGGCGGCACCGACAACCACCTCATCCTCGTTGACCTTACCTCCACCGGCATAACCGGCATTACAGCACAGGAAGCTCTTGAAGCCGCCGGCATTGTGGTGAACAGGAACTCCATACCTTCAGACCCCAGGTCGCCGGAAATAACCAGCGGCATCAGGCTGGGCACACCTGCCATTACCACCAGGGGCCTCGGCTCCAAGGAAATGAAACAGATTGCCTCTTTTATAATCAAGGTTCTGTCCGATCCCAAGGACAAAAAGATACAAAAGGAAATATCGGAGGAAGTTGTCGCTATGTGCCATCGTTTTCCCGCACCAGGAATAGACTAAGCATTTGTCGATGAAATCTTCCGCTAAATAACAAAATACGAAAGCGAAATGACAGCCAGCCACGTTCCCAGCAAATAACAGACCTTCCACGCAAATCGCTCTAAAAATTCAAAGATTGCATTAAAAGCATGGAACCAAAAACTGCCATAGAAACCAGGGATTTAACCAAGAGATACGGTGAGCTTATCGCGGTCGACAAGCTAAACCTTACCATAGACCACGGTGAGGTATTTGGACTACTTGGCCCCAACGGTGCCGGCAAAACGACGATAATCTCAATGCTTTGCACCATAGTAAATCCCTCTTCAGGCAGCGCTACGGTAAATGGTTTCGATATATTGAAGCAGTCTTCGAAGGTCAGACGCAGTATAGGTATCGTTTTTCAGGACCCAAGCATTGATGACCGCCTCACCGGCAGAGAAAACTTGCAGCTTCATGCTTGCCTGTATGACGTGCAGGCAGAACTAGCCAAAAAGCGCATAGCGGAGGTTTTGAACCTGGTAGGATTGGAAGATAGAGCTGATTCTGCCATGAAAACCTACTCGGGTGGTATGAGAAGGCGATTGGAACTAGCCAGAGGTTTGCTTCACCACCCCAAGATTCTCTTCCTTGACGAACCCACGCTGGGTCTCGACCCTCAGACCCGGGAGCACCTCTGGACATACATCGAAAACCTGGCCAGAACCACTGAAATCACTATTATCCTCACCACCCATTACATGGAGGAAGCCGACCAGCTTTGCCAACGAATAGCCATCATTGACTACGGAAAAATCAAGGTCATCGACACACCGGCCAATTTAAAGACAGCCCTAAAAGGCGATGTCATTACCATTACTACGACCCAGTCCGAAAAACTTGCCACCAGACTGACTGAACTAAGACTCAGCCATCAGATAGACTCGTCAAAAGATTCCATAAGATTGACTGTGCCGAATGCCGAAAAGCTCATACCCAAGCTCATTAAAATCGCCACTGAGATTGGAGTAGAAGTCAGTTCCGTATCCATTCACCGTCCGACATTGAATGATGTGTTTCTTTACTACACAGGCCGAGATATAAGAGCCGAAGAAGCCGAGTCGCAGGTCAGGAAATTTATGATGAGAAGGCAAGGCAGATGAGCGAGCTTAGGAAAATCTATGGATTGTGGTACCGGGAAGTACTTAGATACTGGCGCGAAAAATCACGGATTATTTCTTCACTCATATTGCCGTTGCTCTGGCTCCTGGTTTTCGGTAGCGGCCTGCGCAGCATACAAGTATCTGGCGCGCAGACATACCAAACCTACATATTCCCCGGCATTCTGGGCATGACTCTTCTTTTCACCTCCGTCTTCTCCGGTGTGTCGGTGATTTGGGACAGAGAATTCGGCTTTCTAAAAGAAATCATGGTGGCCCCTGTCTCTCGTCCCTCAATTGTAATCGGTAAAGCTCTGGGTAGTGGAACCAGCGCTCTCATCCAGGGTGCCATTTTGCTGCCTCTTTCATTTCTGGTCGGTGTCCACCTGTCGCCCATATCTTTCGTGATATTGCTGCCGACTATGGTTCTTATCTCCATCGGGCTGGTCTCTGTCGGGCTGCTCATGGCCTCGCTAATGACCAGTTTGGAAGGCTTCAATTTCATCATGAGCCTGGTGATTATGCCTATGTTCTTCACCAGCGGAGCCCTGTTCCCGTTGACCTCGGCTCCCGTCTGGCTGAGAGACTTCAGTTATATAAACCCGCTAACGTACGGAGTGGATGTCTTGCGTTGGGCCACTTTCAGCGGGTCAAACTCCTTGCTACCCGTCTATATCGAGTTTCTCATACTGGCACTGTTTGCCGCAGCTATGATCGCAGCATGTTCCTACACCTTCGGTCTTAAAAAATAGACCGCATTCGCCACAAGCATTTAGCTCCTTCCAACATAGAGCCGCCTCCTATTAACGCGCTTGGTATGACTAAACGCAATTTTACCGAAACTTTACACAATGATAAAACCGAGGCAACATTCCACTGCTACACTGATAGTAGACTGTAAAGTTGACTCGGGCCCTGGACAAAGGGCCCTTAACATGGCCTGAGGTTACCTTCCAGTCAAAATAAGGGAGGTCATTAAGAAATGAAAGGAATATACAGGACAGTTCTTGCCACTGTATTGGTGGCCGTAATGCTCACCACCAGCCTGCCTTTTGTAGCTCTAGCTCAAGAAAGCGAAGCACCGCAACGCCAAGGTGCCCTGATAGCTCGAGTCGCCGAGATACTGGGTATAGACCAGCAAAAGTTGGAGGACGCTTTAAAACAGGTGCGGACAGAATCGGCAAAGGAAAGTCTTGACGCCCGGCTTCAGGAATTAATAGCCGACGGTACATTGACCCAGCAGCAGGCTGAGGAGCTTAAGACTTGGCTAAATGCCAGACCCGATGTCCCGATATTTCCACCTGGAAAACTCGATGAGGCACTTCAAAAAGGCACCATAACTCAGAGACAGGTAGATGCATTGAAAGCCTGGCAAGAGGCAAAGCCAGACATCCCAAAGATAGGGCCAACGATTGGTGAACGGCTTGTAGATGAAGGCATAATCACACAGCAGCAGTCAGATGAGTATAAGGCATGGATGGAATCAAGGCCGGCGGATATTCCAAATGTCCGCCCCGCAGAACTTAAAAAACTGCTGGATGAGGGTAAATTAACTCAGGAGCAGTTAGACAAATTCAAGGAATGGGCAAAGGCCAGACCGGATATGCCGAAGATTCTACCTGAATTACTCAAAAATCGGGCTCAGAAAATACAGAAAAACCGCGACACTCTAATGGCACGCGTGGCTGATATCCTGGGCATAGACGAAAAAGACCTGGAAAATGCCTTTCAACAGGCTCAACGTGAATTACGGGAAAATGCCCTGGACACCAGGCTCCAGGAGTTGGTAAATCAGGGCGCATGGACGCAGCAGCAGGCGGATGCATATAAAGCCTGGATAAAAGCCAGGCCGGACGTGCCCCCGCTTGGGCCTGATCGCCAATTCGAGCAACCGGAATAGCAGACAAAACTAGCTTAATGATTGCACCGATAAAAACTATGCATCACTAACGATTGGCAAGCCAGGCTATGCCTGGCTTGCCAACGTTTGAATTATAAGCATAGTAATAGGCTTTAAGATATAATTATTAAGACGTTTACCGAGGCAAGTTATGACAACTATACTGGTCGTCGACGACGAACCGAACATTGTAGCCCTGGCCAAACTGTACCTTGAGCAAGAAGGGTATCGGGTGGAAGGAGTCGGTAACGGCAATGATGCCCTGTCCAAAATGAACTCAATCAAGCCATCGCTCATTGTCCTGGATTTAATGCTGCCGGACATCGATGGCTTTGAGGTATGTCGCGAGATACGCAAGAAAAGCGACGTGCCCATTCTTATGCTTACCGCCCGAAAAGAAGATGTCGATAAAATAGTCGGCCTCGAGCTTGGAGCCGATGACTATATAACAAAACCTTTCAACCCTAGAGAGTTGGTGGCCAGAGTCAAGGCGATTCTTCGCCGTTATAAGGCCGGGCTCAAATCTGGAGAAGCCATAGAAGTAGGCAATCTACGAATTGACCAGGCGCGACGTGAAGTAACTTTAGATAGACAACCGCTTCGACTGCGGACCAAGGAGTTCGACCTGCTGGCAACCCTGGCTCAAAACCTTGGAGTTGTCCTGACCAGAGATAGACTACTCGAGATAGTCTGGGAAACTGATTACTATGGGGAAACCCGGACTGTGGACATACATATTAACCACCTCCGGGATAAATTAGGCGGCGCCAACGTTTCGATAGAGACAGTCCGAGGTATAGGCTACAAGATGATACTGAAATCCCACACATCCGATAGCTGAAAGTGAAGCTTTTGTTCGGAAAAAGCCGTTCTATAGAGGTTTAGGATGAGCCTGCGCACACGTCTTATTCTTTCATATGTTCTAATCATAGTCTTATGCCTGGGCATAGTCGCTACTTCTCTGGTAGTTTTGCTCGGTGACCAAATTAACAGGCTGGCAATGGCACGCCTGGCTGATACTGCACTGCCTATTTACGTGCAATTCAGAGCCGCAGCCAGAGGTCAAGTTCCCCTTAACCAGGCATGGACTAATCTGCAGGAGATGTCACAGGAAACAGGCACTTATATCTTTCTACTGGACCCAGAGGACACGGTTATCAAACAGGCGATACCACAAGATAGTTCCTGGATACCGCCCTCCAAGCTTGAAATCACAAAACCACCCGTCCCCAGGCTAACACCTTACCGTGGAACTTACGTTGCACCTGATGGAGAAAAATTCATATTTGTTGCCCAACCGCTTGCTGGATTGTTCAGACCAACCAATCCACCCAATCCGGAGACCCTGGTCCTGGCCGTACCTCGCAGTCGGGCTCTTGCCATCTGGGCTGACTTTGCTAAACCATTTCTCTGGGCAGGGCTTGCCGCTCTAGCTGTCTCCATACTTATAGCCGTTGTCCTGGCTCGCTCCGTCTATGTACCTATCCGGCGTGTGACAAATGCCGCCGAAGAAATAGCTCGCGGTAACTACGAACAGGAGGTCCCTGTAGACGGCCCGAAAGAGGTGAAAGGCCTGGCCACAAGTTTCAACCAGATGTCCAAGCAAGTGAAGCACTCTCAACAGATGCTTCGCGACTTTGTCGCCGATGTCTCTCATGAGCTAAGAAGTCCGCTTACTTCCATAAAAGGATTCGCCCAGGCCATAGTCGATGGAACGGCTAAAGGCAAGGAAGCCCAGCTTAAGGCCGCCACCGTCATCGAGGACGAATCCAAGCGTATGATGAGGCTGGTTGAAGAACTGCTCGAGTTTTCCAGACTTGAATCGGGCCAGATTACTATGGTGAAGGAACCGGTGGATTTGAAGGAATTGCTGCAGCAGTGCTATGAGATATTTCTCATGCATGCCGAAGAAAAAGGTGTAAAATTGAAAAAAGACATTGAACCTTTGCCCCCTATAATCGGCGATATCGACCGCCTAGAGCAAGTTTTCAGCAACTTATTAGATAATGCCTTGAAACACACACCCTCCGGTGGAGACATAAACATCATTGCCCGGCACCCTAATCCCAATTTTGCTGAGATTTCCATAACCGATACCGGCCCCGGTATACCCGCCGAGCAGATGCGGCATGTCTTTGAACGCTTTTATCGTGCCGACCCTTCGGCCGGCAAAGCCGGCGCCGGACTTGGCCTGGCTATTGCCAAACAGATAGTCCTGGCTCATCGTGGAGACATCATGGCTAAAAGCACATTGGGCAAAGGGACAGAATTCGTGGTCAGATTGCCAGCCAGCCCTAATATAACCACGCACTAATTCCATCACATGTAGCCACGACCCTTTAGGGTCGTGGTCAGCGAGGCTAAAGCCTCGCCGCTACACCTTTCTACTAGGACACAATCCCCGCAACACACATTCGTTACAACGCGGCCGCTGAGCTTTGCATATCTTCCTGCCATGCTCTATCAACAAAACATGAAACTTATAGGTGTCTTGAGGCGGCACAAGTCCCTCAAGTAGCCTGTGAGCTTTCTCCACAGAAACCTTAGAATCAATCAAGCCCAGCCTTTTAGCCACGCGGAAGACATGTGTATCCACCGGCAAAGCCGGCATCCCCAGGGAGAAAAGCAAAACAACACTCGCTGTTTTCATGCCTACCCCAGGCAACTGCCTCAGCCAATCCCTGGCTTCATCTAAAGGCAGCGTCCTCAAGAAGTCCAGTTCGAATCCACCTTGCCTTCGCCGAATTTCCTCCAGAGCTTGCTTGATATACCTGGCTTTGACTGCTCCCAAGCCACCAGCTCTAATAGCTTCACAAATCTGACCAACACCGGCATTAGCTATCTCTTCCCAGCCATTAAAGGATGCTAAAAGCTGCCTAAAAGCACGTTCGGAGTTTCTATCTGACGTGTTCTGAGAAAGAATCGTCTGAACCAGCACCGCTATCGGACTCTGCCGCGGTCGCCACTTACGCTTTCCGTATTCCGCGCTTAATAGCTTAAGGATTCGCTCAATACCCACGCTAACCATTCCGAATTATTATACAGCACAAACTTAGCTTCCCTCATTCTCCGCAGACGAGAGTTATACACACTAAACATGTAGCCCCGAGGCTTCAGCCTCGGGAGCCTGACCCTAAAGGGTCGGCACTACATTTCCGGATAGTCACCGTCCCTGCGTCTATCTGAGGTTATATGTCATTACATTAGACCAGCAAAGTAGGAACAGGTCCTCAGACCTATGCCCACACCGCCTCTTGTCATTCTGAGCCCTTCATTACGCTCATTCCGAGCCCTTCATTACGCTCATTCTGAGTCTGTCGAAGAATCTCGGCTCTTTCTTCCGTTCATTCTGAGCCTGTCGAAGAATCTCCACTCAGGGTAAACTCCGCGAAGAATCTCATAATACACCAGATGTACTCCCCAAAGGGTCTAGACCCTTCACTTCGTTCAGGATGACAAAATAAACTCATTAGGACCAAGAATACTAGTACACAATAATCCATTTGGTGCTATAATTATTTCACAAAAATAGAGGGGGAGTTTTATGGATGAACTCAAGGTATTCACCGGCAATGCCCATCCTAAGTTAGCTCAGGCAATATGCGCCTACCTAAAAATACCTCTGGGCAAAGCTGAGGTCTTTGAATTCAGTAATGAGAATATCTTCGTTCGTATCCAGGAAAACGTACGTGAACGAGATATCTTTGTCGTTCAGCCACTGTCCACCCCGGTCAACAAGAACTTAGTCGAGCTCCTCATCATGATCGATGCTTTCAAACGAGCCTCAGCCGGCAGAATCACTGCCGTCATCCCGTACTATGCCTACGGCCGCACCGACAAAAAAGACCAGCCCCGAGTGCCTATCACCGCCAGATTAATAGCTGACCTGCTTACCACCGCCGGCGCCAACCGCCTGTTAACCATGGACCTGCACGCCGCTCAAATTCAGGGCTTCTTCAACATACCGGTTGACGAACTCACCGCCCTCTTCATACTCAGCAATTATTGGAAAGAGAAAAAACTGGATAACCTGGTGGTGGTGGCTACTGATATCGGCATATCGGCGCGTGCCCGTGATATGGCAGCCAAGCTTAACGCCCGCCTGGCAATCATCGAAAAGAGGCGCATAGACAACGCTGACGCCACGGAAACCCTCGATATCATCGGTCACGTCGAGGGAATGTGCGCTCTAACCATAGACGATGAAATCGACACCGCGGGCTCATTGGTCGGAGCCGTGAAAACACTTCTGGAACACGGAGCCACGGAAGTCTACGCCTGCTGCACACACCCGGTATTCTCCGGCCCAGCTATTGAGCGAATAGCCAAGTCCCCGGTTAAAGAGGTTGTCGTTACTGACACTCTTCCCAGCAATAAAAAGAAGAAGCTGGACAAGATAACCGTACTACCCATAGCTCCGCTTTTCGGCGAAGCCATACACCGCATTCATACCGGCCTATCCGTTGGCGCCTTATTCGAGTAAAAGACAATGCTTAAGTGGCTGGGTAGCCTTATTGACTCCAACGAAAAAGAACTGAAGCGCCTTGAGCCTATTGTAGACCAAATAAATTCGCTCGAGCCAGACTTTCAGAAGCTCAGTGACGCTGAATTACGTGCCAAGACCGATGAGTTTAAAGCTCGCCTTAAAAACGGCGAGACGCTGGATGACGTACTGCCTGAAGCCTTTGCTGCCGTCAGAGAAGCTTCCAGACGAACCATAGGTGAGCGCCACTTCGATGTCCAGCTTATGGGCGGCATGGTCCTCCATCAGGGCAAAATCGCCGAGATGAAGACCGGCGAGGGTAAAACTCTGGTCGCCACCTTATCGCTATATCTGAATGCACTTACCGGCGATGGCTGCCATCTAGTTACCGTTAACGATTATCTGGCGCGGAGAGATGCCTACTGGATGGGTCCCATATACCATGCGCTTGGCTTAACAGTCGGCAGTATCTACCCAACGCAAGGTCCCACTGGCCAACTACCCGCCCTCCTTTATGACCCCGACTACACGGATGAAAAAGACGCCCGCTGGCCTCATTTCCGGCCTGTCACCCGCCGCCAGGCATACGAGGCTGACATAACCTATGGCACTAATAACGAATTTGGCTTCGACTACCTCAGAGACAACATGGCTATAGACCTGTCTCAATGCGTCCAGCGCACGCTAAATTACGCCATCGTCGACGAGGTAGATAACATACTCATCGACGAAGCCCGCACCCCGCTTATTATCAGCGGCACTGGCGAAGAAGCCGCTCAAAAATACTACACCTTCGCCCGCCTGGTTCC
>JBAVQV010000131.1:0-21293 GCA_049694415.1 Dehalococcoidia bacterium | reverse complement strand
ATCAACAAGACAGGGAGCTTTCAATTTGAGGCAACCAGGGTGGGCAAGGATACCACGCTGGCACGCATCATCCGGCTGGTAGATGAAGCGCAGGGCAGCAAAGCTCCCATCCAGCGTCTGGCTGACGTCATTGCCAGCTATTTTGTGCCGGCAGTGATTGGCATTGCCGTAGTGACCTTCATAATCTGGTATTTTGTTGGCCCACCTCCAGCCCTTACCTTGGCCATTTTGAACTTTGTAGCAGTCCTCATCATCGCTTGTCCCTGTGCCCTCGGTCTCGCCACGCCCACTGCCATAATGGTGGGTACAGGTAAAGGCGCCGAGAACGGTATCCTTTTCAGGAGCGGTGAGTCTTTAGAAAGAGCTCACCAGATAAATACCGTGCTGCTGGACAAAACAGGCACACTGACACGCGGTGAGCCAGCGGTGACTGACGTGGTAGCTACTGCCTCTTCCTCAGTAGAAGAAGTCTTACGGCTGGCAGCCTCAGCTGAACGCGTCTCGGAGCACCCACTCGCCCAGGCGATAGTCAAAGCAGCTTTTGAAAAGAAGCTTAAGACGTCCCGCGTCTCAGATTTCGTTGCCTTACCTGGTCTGGGAATAGAAGCTTCCGTGGGCGGCAAGAAGATTATGTTAGGCAACCTCAGATTGATGAAAGAAAGAGGTATTTCGTTGAACGGCCTGGGTGAAAAAGCCGATAAACTTTTTAGTGAAGGTAAAACGGTCATGTTTCTGAATCTGGCTGGTGAAGCCATAGGCATAATTGCGCTGGCTGATACACTGAAGCCAAATGCCAGGGAGGCAGTGCAGGCGATACAGCAGATGGGCATTGAGACGCTGATGATAACCGGGGACAATCGACGTACTGCGGAGGCTATTGCCCGTGAGGCCGGCATCGAGCGCGTTTTGGCTGAAGTGCTGCCCGAGCATAAGGCTAAGGAAGTCAAAAAATTACAGGATGGTAGGGTAGTGGCGATGGTGGGTGATGGCATCAATGATGCACCGGCGCTGGCCCAGGCGGATGTCGGCATTGCCATTGGCACAGGTACTGATGTGGCTATGGAAACCGGAGAAGTTACACTGATTCGGGGAGATTTGATGGGCATTGTAACCGCCATATCCCTGAGCAAAAGCACCATGCGTATAATCAGACAGAATCTTTTCTGGGCTTTTGCATATAACGTGGCTCTTATCCCCGTGGCCGCCGGTGTGTTATATCTTCTCTTCTCTCATACCGGCGTTCCCGTGGGACTGCGCTTTATTTTCGGCGACTATGGTTTTCTCAATCCCATTATGGCTGCAGCGGCTATGGCAGCCAGTTCCATTACTGTGGTATCGAACTCGCTGCGCTTGAGGAGGTTCAAGCCAGCCGAGGTCGGTAAATAATCGGAGGAGGTGACAAGATGGCAATAGACCCGGTATGCAAGATGCAGGTGGATGAAAAAAAGGCTGCGGCTACTTCCGAGTACAAGGGTAAAAAATATTACTTCTGTGCCATGGGATGCAAAAAGGCTTTCGACCAGAACCCGGAGAAATATCTTACTCAGAAAAGTAAGTGAGGGACAAGGCGTTTATTTAAGTAGCCACAGTTTGCTCATAAATCCGCAATTAGTGGTGCCATGAAATAAATTTAGATGTGGAGGAAAAATGAAAAAAGAAGAAATCGTTGCTTTATTGAATGAAGACCTTGAGGGTGAGCATGGTGCTATTATCCAATACCTGAGCCATGCCTATGCCATGGGTGAGGGCGAGTTGGCTTGTGAGATTGAAGCCATTTCCCGGGAAGAGATGCGCCATCTCGATTGGCTGGCTGACACCATAGTGGGATTAGGCGGCACTCTCAGTCTGAAGAGAGGCAAGATGCGTATGGAGGGCAAGGCGGTTTCTGATTGGATGAAGAACGATGTGCTGGCTGAAGAGGATGCCATAACCATGTATAAAGAGCACATCGAGGCTATCGGTGACCGCAAGATAAAACGGTTACTGAAACGCATCTTATCAGATGAGGAGTCACATCATGGTGACTTCGCCCATTTCGTGGACAAGGCGAAGAAGGAAGGTGCCAAAGACCTGAGAGGAGACCGCAAGGACAAGGTAACCCAGGTTCTCAACTGGGGCATAGAGCATGAATATACAGTGGTCCTTCAGTATCTGCTGCATTCCTATATGGCAAAGAATGAAGAGATGAGGTTAGAGATGCAAGACCAGGCGATAAATGAGATGCAGCACATGGGCTGGCTGGCTGAGAAGATGGTCAGTGGCAAGGGGAATCCCCGGCTGGAGCATACCAAGCTTGATAAATCGACCAGAATGGGGGACATGCTCCGCGCTGACATTAAGATTGAGAAGGAGGTGGCTGCCGAATATGACCGCGCGGCTAAAGAAGTCAAAGATGCCGACTTAAAGAAGCTGCTTACTCGTATAAGAGACCATGAAATTTATCACGTAGAAGTATTCGATGACCTACTACAGGAAGTAGAGAAGTCTTAAAGGGAACGGATATGTTGGTTACCTGTTTTTTGATTTTGGGAGGTAGATGATGTCGTTAAAGGGAAAGCGTATTGCCATACTGGCAGAGCAAGATTTTGAAGATGTTGAACTCATGGAGCCTTTGAAGGCGATGAAAGAAGCCGGTGCTCAGATATTTATTGTAGGCAGTGGCTCTCAGACAAGCTATCAGGGGAAGAGAGGCAAAGCAACAATCAAGGTCGACATCGATGCCGATAAAGTAAGAGCCGAGGACTTTGATGCTGTTATTATTCCCGGAGGTTATGCGCCGGACAAGATGCGGCTGCATCAGCCTATGATTGACTTGGTAAGAAAGGCTCACGATTTGGGCAAGGTGATTGCTGCGGTTTGTCATGGACCACAACTTCTTATCTCGGCCGGTATAGTCAGCGGGCGCCGTCTTACTTCTTGGCCTTCGGTGGCAATAGACCTCAAAAATGCGGGTGCAATCTGGGTTGATGAGCCTTTAGTCAAAGATGGGAATATTATTACCTCGCGCAGACCATCTGATTTGCCGTTGTTTAATAGAGCAATTATTCAGGCGCTTGGAGGATAAACTATGTCACTAGAAGCTGATATCTTGAACAAATACCGAAATATAGCTGTCATCGGAGCATCGTCCAATCCCGAGCGACCGAGCCACGGGGTAGTTAGTTATCTCATGAAACATGGTTATCATGTAATGCCGGTTAACCCTAATGAACAAAAGATATTTGGCAAGACTAGCTATCCCAACCTCAGTTCAATACCTGAAAAAGTCGAGGTAGTAGACATATTCCGAAAGTCGGAAGAAGTGATGCCCATTGTTGATGAAGCGATAAAAATTGGGGCTAAGGTGGTATGGATGCAGGAAGGAGTTATCAATGAAGAAGCCGCAGCTAAAGCTAGAGATGCCGGTCTCTTAGTAGTCATGGATAAGTGCATGCGCAAGCAGCATATTAGCCTAATGCGACGCAAAAAGAGGAAAAACGGAGGGTAAGTTTACAGTGAGGTAGAAATGAAGGTAAAGGTAGTATTTTACAGCATGTATGGGCATATCTACAGAATGGCGGAAGCTGTAGCTAAAGGTGCCCGTGAAGTGGAAGGAGCCGAGGTAGAACTGCTTCAAGTTCCTGAGCTGATTCCTGATGCGGTGTTGGAGAAGTCGGGAGCTAAGAAAGCGCGTGAGGCATTCGCCCACATTCCTGTAGCCAAGCCCGCTGACTTAGCTGACGCTGATGCTATCATCTTTGGTACACCGACTCGCTTCGGTAACATGTGTGCCCAAATGCGCAGCTTCCTTGACCAAACAGGAGGGATATGGGCACAAAATGCTCTTGTCGGTAAGGTGGGCAGCGTCTTTACCTCTAGCGGTACTCAACATGGTGGTCAGGAGACAACTATCACCAGTTTCCACACTACATTGCTTCATCACGGGATGATAATCGTAGGATTACCTTATACTGAGACCCGCCAGACTAGGCTTGACGAGATCACCGGCGGTAGCCCCTATGGTGCCTCGACAATAGCCGGAGCTAATGGCAGTCGCATGCCCAGTGATGATGAACTAGCCATGGCTCGGTTCCAAGGCCATCATGTAGCCACTATCGCCAAAAAGCTGGCTGGGACGTGAGACTAACGATTAACAAAACGGTAATCAAATCTCTTATTGGATGAGCTAGCCAGTTCAACTTATATCGAGACTCCGAAGAACCACAACAGAATCGAAAGTGTTACGTGTACGCCTGCCAGTATTATTGTAAGGAAAGCAAAAAATCTGTGGTAATTGAAAACAGGTTTTTTAAATACATACGTTGCTATCCCAAGCGAGAACGTGGTAAATAGGGAAGCTATTGTTGCGAATCCAAACCAAAGAGCTAATGGTATTCTAGGCAACATTCTATTCTACAATCACTTTCGCTTTCATAGATGGGTGTACTGTACAATGATAATTGAATGTACCTGATTGTGTGAACGTATGTCTGTATTCCTGATTTTGTGAAATTGTCGGAGAACTTAACTCATTACCAGAGTCGGAAGTTATAGTATGCCCAGCAGAATCCCGGTTTACCCATACTACTGTATCTCCCTTTTTTATCCTCAATTCTAGAGGGTTAAAGCCAAAGTTCTTTATCTCCACATTATTTATCTGTGGTTGGTCGGTCTTTGGAGCCGCCGTAGGTGTGGTAGTTTGTGTTGCGCATGACAAAGCAAAAAGGAGTGAGATAATCAACGCAATCGGTGCGCCCACTTTCCCGACTTTAAATTGACACATTGCTCCACCTCCTAATTAGTTACAGTGCATTATATAACAGAACTTTTTGTAGGTGTCAACCTAATTAGTACGTATTCATCTTGTGACGATAGATTTATGTCGCCACATTAGATTTGTGCGATTTGACAGTGGCTTCCAAAACTGATACACGTATTTAGGCTGAGGTTATAAGAATGGCGAGAATGGTTACGCTGATTGTCGTTGTGCTTATGATTCTCCAGGGAATTATGATAGCTGCAAACGGCTGTGGGGTAGGTGAGGATAAGAGCAAGGTGGGGGAACTGAAGCCTGTCGAAGTCAGGGAATATCAAGGTGAGAAGCTGTCATCGATAAATGATTTTCGAGAAAACTCTATTAAAGGTCCTCAGCATGTGGATTTAGAAAGCTACAGGCTGAAAATATTCGGGCTTGTTGAGAATCCCAAAGACTATACCTATGATGAGGTCATTAACAATCACCAAAGTTATGAGAAAGTTGTCAAGCTGGACTGTGTGGAAGGATGGAGTGTAGTTATTCTCTGGCAAGGACTGCTGGTTAAAGATTTACTGGCAGAAGCCAAAGTTCAGCCGGAGGCAAAGATGGTTATATTTCATGCCTATGATGGATACACAACTGCCTTGCCCGTCGACTATATAATGAATAAAGACATATTAATGGCCTACAAGATGAACGGTGTTACCCTTCCTCCAGAAAGAGGGTTTCCCTTTGAACTCGTATCCGAAAGTAAATGGGGGTACAAATGGGAAAAGTGGGTAACACAAATTGAGCTGTCTGACGACGTTAATTACCGAGGCTATTGGGAAAGCCGAGGCTATTCCAACAATGCTGACATCAACGAAGACTTCTTTGAAAAATGAGAAATATATTAAAGCAGAACCTGGCAAAACAGGTGGTGCACTGGCTGCTGCTGGTTGTAATAGTGCTCTATATATTAACTGGCTTCGGTATTACATCATATCGGGCTGTTGAGTTTTTGACATTCGGATTGTTGACCAAACCGCTTGCCTTCAAAATTCATGACAACCTGATAATTCCATTTATAGTTCTGATAGTCTTACATATCTACCAGCAAGTCAAGAAGGCATCTGAAGTTTAACCATTCCCCTTCCCCATATCCCAGCGGGAGTAAATCCCTGCTGGATGCCTGCCCACCCCTCTTCCCGTAGGGGTCATCTGCCCACAGATGACCCGGCAGAGCGGTCACCCGTCCTTCCTAGGAAGAACCCGTGGGCGGGTGACACGTAGAAAAAACACTTTTAAAGCTAATAAATTCTGATAATCTGCCTTATCACAACTTGATCAATACATTACGATGTTCTAGGGCAAATTCGTTAGATACCCATTCCTGCCCTAATGCAAATATACGGAGATAATATTTATCTTGTTCTTTTATCCGCCCTGCAGAGTACGGGTCAGCCTGTATTCCAAATGTTGCTATATATGACTGAACTATTTGCTCTAAAATGAATGGAATCTCAATATCAACAGGTTCTAAATCCATATATTGGGTAACTAGCTGTAACTTAGCAATTTGTACAGGTGGCGTTGGTGTTTCCAATGCAAAAACAATTTTAAATACGAACCTGTGTCCCAGCTCATTTTCTACATTTGATGATGTGCTTTCACTTATTTGAATCTTAATCTTCAATGCTGGTTTAGCGGGCAAGATACGATTTTTAATTCTGGGTATACTGATCAAAACGATACCTATTAACCATAAGCCCGCAAAGGAAAGAAGCCCAATACCACAATACATATTTTTTATGCCCATCAATTGCAGTCCCGCCGCAATAACAACTGGGAGAACCACACCTGCGGGCTTAATGATGTAATTAGCAACCCAAGAGGGCATACCTTTATTCTACCACACCCTAGATTTGTGTTAAGCATATAGGCCCGTAGAATTTTAAGAGTTAAAACCGGAGAATAATCAGGAATTCCACCTTCAGCCTTTAGACAAAACTCGTGCCTTGAGACAACATTATGATGGGCAACCCTAAAGGGTCGCAATTACATGGGGTGGGTTTCCCGTTTAAGTTTATCCAGCCAGGCTGTTGATTTAAGTTGCCTCTCCAGGAGATACTTGATATATTCCGCTATCACCTGTTCCAACTCTGCAGCCAGCTTCTGGTTTATTTTTACTCGCCTGGCGGCGACGAAATCACAATTCTGCCACAAGCGTAGTACCTTTAAGGCATTTAACGAAAGAGGTCGTGCCACCGGCTCGTTGAAACCGCAATTGTGGCAGAGGACGCCACCCAGTCTGGAGCTGAAAAAATTGCTATCAGGCTTCAAGTGTGAATTGCAGTCTGTACAATGTTGAAGCTGGGGACGGTAGCCTAGATGGTCGAGGAGATGCAGCTCAAAATAGCGGAGTATAAGCTCGCAGTCTTTTGTTTGGGACAGTTGTTTCAGTGTTTCCAGCAATAAATCAAAAAGAGGCCGGTCCTCTATATGCTCGCCGGTGAAAGAATCAATCAATTCTGCAACGTAGAGGCCATGCGAAATACGCTCTAAATCATCCTTTATAGGCAGAAAGTTATCGATGGTCTGCGCCTGAGTAATGATATCAAGGTTGCGGCCACGGGCCAGCATCAGGCGGCTATGGGTGAGAAGCTCTACGTGACCGCCAAGCTTGCTTTGAGGACGGCGTGTCCCTTTAGCTACTGCTTTGAGCTTGCCCAGTTCAGGTGTATAAAGGGTAAGGATTCTATCGGCTTCGCCCAGCTTAATTCGTTTGATGATGATAGCTTCTGTTTGGTAAGTCCGAGGGGCTGTCATGGCCTGCGTTTGTTCACATTTCCTGCCTTCCTTCTAAGGCACGGCTAAGGGTGACATCGTCAGCATATTCCAGGTCACCACCGTATGGCAAACCGCGAGCCAGCCGGGTGACTCGAATACCAAGCGGGGCAATCAGGCGCTGGAGGTACATGGCGGTGGTCTCCCCTTCCAGGTTTGGATTGGTTGCCATTATCACTTCTGTCACCAGGCCGTCGTTGAGGCGTGATAGCAGCTCCTTAACTTTCAGCTCATCAGGCCCTATCCCATCGGTCGGGGCGATGACACCGTGAAGCACGTGGTAAAGTCCCTTGTACTTTTTGGTGCGTTCTAACGGAAGGATATCTATAGGCTCTTCGACGATGCAGATTTTGGTACGGTCGCGTTCTTCGTCTCGGCAGATAGCGCAGGGGTCAGAATCGGTGATATTAAGGCAAATGGAACATAAGACCAGTTTTTCCCTTAGGTTTCTGATAGCATCAGCTAGGGCACCAACTTCGCTCGCAGGTGCTCGGAGCAGATAATAGGTCAGCCGTTGGGCACTTTTTGGTCCTATGCCCGGCAACTTGTTGAATTCTCCTATCAGTCTGGTTATGGGCTCAGCAGTGGGTATTGAATCTGCGCTCAAATGTTTTGCCCCCTTAAAACAGTCCTGGGATTTTGAGGCCACCGGTTAAGCCGCTTAAATGGCTGGCGGCAAGCTCCTGGGATTTCTGGATAGCTTCGTTGACTGCTGCCATAACCAGGTCCTCGAGCATCTCAGCGTCTTCAGCGTTTATAACCTCTGGCGATATGCTCACTGAGCGAATTCTCTGCTGGCCATCAATCACTATCTTGATGGCTCCGCCTCCAGAGCTTACTTCGGCAGTCATATCAGCTAGCTCTTGCCGAGCCTTAAGCAGCTTAGCCTGTAGGTCTTGCGCCTGGCGAAGTACAAACTTGTTCATTCCTCCTCCATTCTGGGCTTTCTGCCAACGATTGTAGCGCCATAGCTTTCTTTAGCAGCTTTTACCAGAGGGATTTCTGTTTTGACTTTAGTTTTTTCGCTACGGGGTGTGAGGACACAGCGTATCTGGTAAGGCTGACCAAAAATCTCTCGTAGCTTCCTTTCCACCAGATGCTTATACTTAGGGTCTTCAATGTGTTCTTTACAAAATTGGTTGGAAAAACCCAATATTAAAGTGTTATCTTCGATAGATAGAGGTTCGCAAGAGCTCCGCAAAAAGGCATCCAGGTTGCCTTTGGAGCCCTCGCCGCGCATAGCATTGACAAAGTCTTTCCAGCGGCCGCGTATGTCGTCCATCTCCGGAGAAGATGTTATATCCGGAGTTTTTGCAGTTTCGATTGGCTCTGCTTCAGTTTCGGCGCTTTTAGCTGGTGCTGGGGTTTTAGCCTCTGGAGCCGACCTGGTTGTTTTGGCAGGTCGGCTAGCCACCTTCTCTTCCGGCTCCGCTTGTTTTACTTTGACCCTCTCCTTAGCCGGTTCTTCCGTCTCAACTTGTTTAGTTTTAACCGGCTCCTTAGCTCCGGCAATAGATAATATACAGTCAACAAGAGCAAGTTCCAGGGGCAGCGAGGAATAGTTGTCCAGGCGAAGGTCTATCTCCCCAAAGCGCTTAACTGCTATCAGCAGGTAATCGAGGTTGGTGCTAACTGCCAGCTCTTTTATTTCAATTAAGTCGTCACTGGTAACATCTACGATGTCTTCCGAGCCAGACTTAACCAGAAGCAATTCTCGGAGATAATCCACCAGTTCACGATTAAATTGACGGAGGTCGAGACCATCACTGGCGACGCTGTTAATGGTCTTAAGGCCGGCAGTGATATCCTTATTGACGATATGTCTGGCTAGCTCTCTAATGCGCAGGTCGCCACTGATGCCTAGCATCTCTTGCACTTGATGAAGCTCAACCTCATGCCCGTAGTATGTAACCAGTTGTTCAAGTAGATTTTCGGCGTCGCGGAGGCTGCCGGTAGTAACTTTGGCAATAAGCCTCAAGGCCTCAGGCACAATATTAATGCTTTCTTTGTCACAGATGAGATTTAGCTTGGAGATAACTGATGATTGGGAGAGCCTATGGAAATCAAATCGCTGGCAACGCGACATTATTGTTGACAGGACCTTGTGTGGTTCCGTAGTTGCCAGAATGAATATAGCGTGAGGAGGGGGCTCCTCCAAGGTCTTAAGGAAGGCATTAGACGCTTCCTTGGTTATCATGTGGACTTCGTCTATGATATAGACCTTATAGCGAGCCAGGTTGGGGGTATAATTGACCTTTTCTCTCAGGTCGCGAATTTCATCAATGCCCCGGTTACTGGCGGCATCTATTTCTATAATATCGGGAGCGCTGGCTTCGTTAATCGCTTTGCACAAGATGCAACTATTGCACGGCTCGCCTTCCACTGGGTTTAAGCAGTTTATTGCTTTAGCCAGGATTCGCCCGGTGCTGGTCTTACCGGTGCCTCTTGGACCGCAGAAAAGGTAGGCATGAGCTACTCGCCCACCAGCTACAGCGTGACGTAGTGTTTGGGTAACGTGCTCTTGTCCCACTACTTGCGATAGGTTTTGGGGGCGCCATTTGCGGTAAAAAACTTGGGAGACCATGCCGGCATTATTATACTCCATAACGTGTTGATTGCTAAAGTTTGGGTGATAATTCTTTGAACCTTGAGGAGCTGTCTATCATTCACATTTATCTTATTCAAGAGGAGAAAAAAAGTTAGGCTGTAAAGCATTTGTGCATTGATTTTGAACCTATGTTATAATTGTGCGTTACAGACGCATACAATAAGGAGTTAAATTTGGACAAAGAGAAAAAGGGAGCCATTATTTCGGATTTTAAAGTTCACGAGGGTGATACTGGCTCTGCCGAGGTTCAGGTGGCATTGCTCACCGAGAGGATAAATCAACTTTCTGAGCATTTGAAGACGCATCCTCATGACCAGCACACCCGTCGTGGGCTTCTAAAGCTGATAGGACAACGAAGACGCTTACTCGCTTATGCTTCCAAGAGCGATGTGAAACGCTATCGTAGTCTTATCACCAGGTTAGGTTTGAGGAAGTAAGTTACCAGGTATTATGTGGGTGGATTATGTCTGAGTCTGACAAATGTGAAATTGGGGGTAGGCTGCTAACTATTGAAACAGGCAAGTTGGCGACGCAAGCTGACAGTGCTGTTACTGTTCGCTATGGTGATACTGTGGTATTGGTCACTGTCTGTGTTAGTGATGAGCCCCGTGGAAATGGTGATTTCGTACATCTGACTATAGATTATGAGGAAAGGCACTATGCTGTCGGCAAGATTCCCGGGAGCTTCATTAGGCGAGAGGGACGACCCAGTCAAGAGGCAACCCTAGCTGGGCGGCTAACCGACCGCAGTCTACGTCCGCTTTTTGACAAAAATTTACATAACGATGTTCAGATTGTGGTTACTGTCCTTTCCACAGACCAGGAAAATGACCCTGATATACTAGCGGTCAGCGGGGCTTCGGCTGCGATGACCCTATCTTCAATCCCGTTCTATGGTCCGATAGGTGCAGTGCGTGTCGGCCATGTCGATGGTAACCTTGTATTAAACCCAACATTGCCTCAGTTGAACGATAGCCTACTGGACCTCGTTGTCGTCAGTACCAGAGAAGCCATAGTCATGGTGGAAGCAGGAGCCAAGGAAGTTTCTGAGGAGATAGTTCTAGAAGCTATTAAATTTGGGCACGAGGCGAATCAGGAGATTATAAGATTCCAGGAGAGTTTACGGCAGGTCTATGGCAAGCCCAAGATGGAGGTGAAAGCCTCTGAAACTACCACCGAACTGTTCGGCGCCGTCTCTTCGGAGTTTGGGCATAAGTTGACTGAGGCAGTCAGGTTAGCAGAGCGGGCTGAACGGGAAAAGGCGATTGAGACAGTCAAGCAAGAAGCTACCGAGAAGCTTAAGGAGACATTTCCTGAAGCTGATATTAATGCTGCTCTCGAAGACCAAATTAAAAAGGCAGCCAGAGCCTATATTTTGGAAAAGAGACAGCATCTTGATGGCCGCCAACCTAAGGAGATACGTCACATTACTGGTGAAGTCGGTTTCCTGCCGCGTACTCACGGTTCAGGGCTGTTCAGCAGAGGGCTCACTCAGGTATTGACTATAACCACTTTAGGTTCTCTACGTCAGGAGCAATTGATTGATGGCTTGGGATTGGAGGCGACAAAGCGTTTCATGCACCACTATAACTTTCCACCCTTCTCTAATGGTGAGGTAAAGCGCCTCGGGTCACCCGGGCGGCGTGAAATAGGACATGGTGCTCTGGCGGAAAGAGCTCTGGCGCCCGTGATACCGTCTGAAGACGAGTTTTCTTATACTATACGCTTGGTTTCTGAGGTCCTTAGCTCTAATGGCAGTACTTCTATGGCCAGTGTTTGCAGCTCGACCTTAGCTTTGATGGATGCTGGCGTGCCCATTAAGGCTCCAGTGGCGGGGATAGCTATGGGGCTAGTTACCGGTGACAATAATAATTACGTTGTCCTGACTGATATTGAAGGCATAGAGGATGCCTTCGGTGATATGGACTTCAAGGTGGCCGGTACCAACCAGGGGATTACGGCTCTTCAATTAGACATCAAGCTTAGAGGTATAAGTTATGAGATTTTGGCTGAAGCAATAAAGCAGGCGCGTGAGGCATACACGGAGATACTGGACAAGCTGAGGCAGATTATAAGCACCAGCCGACCTGAGCTTAGTCCTTATGCGCCCAGAATGTATAAGATGACTATTGACCCAAGCAAGATTGGCGCCGTAATTGGACCCGGGGGCAAGACAATCCGGTCTATAATTGATGAGGCGAAGGTGACCATAGATGTTGAAAATGATGGGACGGTGATTATCGGCTCACCCAGTCAGGAAGCAGCTCAGAAAGCAATCGAAAGGATAGAGAGCCTGACTCGGGAGGTGGAGGTTGGCGGTGTTTATACTGGAAAGGTAACTCGTTTGACAAACTTCGGCGCTTTTGTCGAGATTCTGCCCGGAAAGGAAGGGCTGGTCCATATAAGTGAGCTAGCTGACTATCATGTTGCCAAGGTAGAGGATGTGGTTAAGGTGGGCGATGAGATTATGGTTAAAGTTATTGAAATTGACCATCTGGGACGGGTGAATCTGTCACGGCGGGCAGTTTTTTCAGATTCGTCAGCAGTTCGAACAGCTGAGGCTGCGGAATCTACTGGAACACGTCGTCCTCCACCACCCAGGCAGCAAAAATATCGTTCCGGTGGTCAGCAGCGCGATAGCAAAGACAGCCGAGGCCATTCTCCTAAGTAGCGTTAGATACCTTTACTTTACCTAAAAATTGAGGGGTGGGAAATGGAACCGATAACAGTATTGGTACATGGAGCCTTAGGCAAAATGGGAAGGGAGGTGGTGGCTGCGATAAGTCGAACCCCTGAACTAGAGTTGGTTGGAGCTGTCGACATTAAGGCGACTCAAGGGCAGCTGACTTTGCCCGATGGTTCAAAGAAGGTGCCGCTTTCTTCTGATTTGAGTTCGCTTCTTGAAATCTGCCGGCCTAAGGTTTTGGCTGATTTCACAATTGCTGAAGCCGCTATGGCGGCAGCTCGTGTTGCAGTCAAAAAAGGCATTAATATTGTAATAGGCACATCGGGCCTGTCAGATGAGAATCTCAAAGAAATTGCCCGGCTGGCTGAGGATAATAAGGTTGGTGCCGCAGTAGCCCCCAATTTCGCTCTGGGTTCGGTAGTTTTGCTACATCTGGCCAAGATTGCAGCTAAGTTCTTTGACCACGCTGAGGTCATTGAGTTGCATCATCATGAAAAAGCCGATGCCCCGTCGGGAACAGCCCTCACTACCGCCAGAGAGATGGTTAAGTCACGGGGCAAACCCTTTGTTTATCCCGTAACCAAAAAGGAAAATCTCAGCGGCACTAGAGGTGGGCAGGTTGACGGTGTGGCAATCCATAGCGTAAGATTATTAGGCCTTATGGCGAGCCAGGAAGTTATCTTTGGCGCACTGGGGCAGACACTGAGTCTACGGCATGACACTATAAGCCGGGAGTGTTACATGCCGGGCATTATCGTGGCCATAAAAGAGGTGGTGAAACGACAAGGATTGGTTTACGGACTGGATACCCTGTTGAATTTAAGGGGGGAGCAATGAAATCATATCATGTGGCTATTGTCGGCGCCACCGGAATGGTGGGACAGGAGTTTATCAAGGTACTGCAGCAGCGAAATTTTCCGATGGCATCCGTAAATCTCTACGCTTCCGACCGGTCGGCCGGCAAGAGGCTCTATGTGGGCCATCAAGAGATTGAAGTTAAGGAGACTGCCCCCGAGTCTTTCCAGAATATTGATATTGCACTTTTTTCGGCCGGGTCTGAGATTAGCCGCTATTTTTCGCCTATAGCTGCTAAGTCTGGAGCACTTGTCGTTGATAATAGTGCAGCTTTCAGGATGGAACCTAAGGTGCCTCTCGTTGTACCTGAAATAAATCCCGAAGATATAAAGTGGCACGAGGGGATTATTGCTAATCCGAATTGCTCCACCATTCAAATGGTGGTGGCCCTATATCCACTGCATAAGGTAAACCCTATCAAGCGGATTGTTGTTTCTACTTATCAATCGGTTTCCGGTACCGGTGCAGCTGCCATGGAGGAATTGACTACTCAGGCTAAGCTAGTATTGGAAGGGCAGAACGTGGTTCCTCATGTCTATCCTCACCAGATTGGATTTAATTTACTACCGGAGATAGATGTTTTCCTCGATAATGGCTATACCAAGGAAGAATGGAAGATGGTCGATGAGACTCGCAAGATAATGCATGCTCCTGATATGGCTATCTCTGCAACTTGTGTCAGAGTGCCTGTTTTCATTGCACATAGTGAAGCGGTGAACATTGAATTTACTGACCCCATGAGCCCCGAGGATGCGAGACAAATATTGGCTAAGGCTCCGGGCGTGAAGGTGCTCGATGACCCTAGTGTTAGCCTTTATCCCATGCCCTGGCTGGCTGCCGGCTCAGATGATGTTTATGTGGGGCGTATCCGTTCTGATGCATCTCATCAGAGGGGTTTGGTGATGTGGGTGGTAAGTGATAATTTGCGTAAAGGCGCTGCCCTCAATGCCATCCAGATTGCCGAGGAAGCAGCACGCCGGGAATGGGTTAAGAGCAGCAAATAATCGTCCATAAGGAGGCTGGTGATGAAGAAGTTTGGTCGATTGCTAACAGCCATGGTTACCCCCTTTAATGCTAAAGGTGAAGTTGATTATGCACAGGCTAAAAAACTGGCTAAAGCTCTGCTCGATTCAGGCAGTGACGGGTTACTTGTCTCGGGCACTACTGGTGAATGCCCGACTCTTACTCATGAGGAAAAGCTGCGTCTTTTTGCTGAAGTAAGGGCAGCCGTTGGTAATCGGGGCACGGTTATAGCTGGCACCGGTAATTATAGCACGGCAGAGAGCATAGAGCTGACCAAAGAGGCGGAAAAAACTGGGGTCGATGGCTGTCTTATGGTGGTGCCTTATTATAATCGTCCTACCCAGGATGGTTTATACGAGCATTTTAAGGCCATCGCTGGGGCAACCAGTCTACCATGCATCCTCTATAACGTGCCGTCACGTACCGTTACCAGCCTGGCTGCTGACACCTGCATCAAGCTTAGTCAAATTGATAATATCGTTGGAGTAAAGGAGGCTAGTGCTAATCTTGAGCAGATAGCTAAGATTATACAGGGAGCCAGGGAAGGCTTTCTGGTTTACAGTGGTAATGATGGAGATACATTTCCCATACTATGTCTGGGTGGCTACGGTGTGATAAGCGTGATTTCACATCTGGTTGGGCTTCAGTTTAAGCAGATGATAGATGATTACATCCAGGGTAAAATCGACAAGGCAGCAGCGACTCATCGAAATTTACTTCCCTTTGTTAATGCCATGTTTGTCGTTGCCAATCCTATACCAGTTAAATATGCTTTGAATCACGTAGGTTTTTCCGTAGGCAAGCCGCGCTTACCGCTTACTGAACCTGACGATAAGTCCAAGGCTGTCATTGAGCAGACTTTAAAGAGCTACAAAATTGACTTGCCCATAGCTGCTAAAGCTTAAATTTGGACTTATAGTTACAGCTTCTGCATGGATTTTTCGAAGTTTAGTACTCGAGGTGGCTTTCTGCCCATTTTTAACTCGATAATATGCCCTTCTCTTTCCAGGCGAGCAGCTTGAGCTTGCACACCGCCGGGAAACTTTTCGTTCAAGCTGCCATCTGCCTTGACTACACGCCAGTAGGGCGTTACCTCTTTTTTCCCGCTTCTTAAGTCTTCTTCGGCTACTTCGGCAACAATACGAAGGAAAATCCCGGTTGTCAAAGGACAACAGCAATTGGCGTGGGCGTCTTTGGCTAATTTGTCCCTAATCTGAATCACAGTAGCTAGTTTTCCCTTCGGGACTCTGTGAATTAAGGCATTTATATCCAGCGGCTTGGGGATAAGCATTTTCCCGACCAAGAATCTGTTTTGCATTTTGGGCGGAACGTCAACTACTTTCCCATGCTCAGGATGTTCTTTCTCTAACTTCTGCCGCCAGGTTTTACGCATTTTAGGCATAATCTTATCTCCTTTTTACAAAGATTTGCCTGAAAACTTTACAGGTCTTATATAATTTGTTTGACCATTATTGACTGGTCTCGACTGGCGCCGACGGAGATAATGCTGACAGGGCAGGAGAGAAGTTCCTCAAGCCTGGCGATGTATTGGCGGGCTTGTGCAGGTAGTTGCTTGTAGTGACGGATGTCGCTTATTGGTGTCCGCCAACCTGGTAATTCCTCATATACTGGTTGACATTTGTCCAGGATATCAATATCGCTGGGAAAGTCCTTTGTGGCATTTCCTTTCAATTCATAGCCCGTGCATATTTTCACAGAGTCGAGTGCGTCCAGGACATCGAGACGGGTTAGGGCTACACCGGTGAAACCATTTACTTGAGTGCTAAAGCGCCCGGCTACAGCATCGAACCAGCCACATCGGCGTGGTCTGCCTGTAGTAGCGCCGTATTCGTGAGCTCGTTCTCTGATGAATTCACCGATTTTATCCGTAAGCTCTGTCGGCATCGGCCCACCGCCGACCCTTGTGGTGTAAGCTTTGAATACGCCTATGATTTGGTCAATTTGTCTGACGTTTATACCGGAGCCTGTGGAGCTGCCTGCAGCCGTAGGTGAAGATGAAGTGACATAGGGATAGGTGCCAAAGTCAGGGTCGAGCATAGTGCCCTGAGCTCCTTCTAATATTATCGGTTGTTTCCGGGATATTATGTCCTGGATTACAGGACCGATATCTCGAATGAATGGAGCTAGCCGTTCTGCATAAGAGCAATATTGTTCATAAATCTCTTTCAGAGACAACGGTGAGATGTTGTATATTTTGGTCAAGACGGCATTCTTGGTTTCGAGGATTAGGTTAAGCCGAGACCGAAAGTTCTTTTTATTTAGCAGGTCGCAAGTTCGGATTCCAAGGCGAGCTATCTTGTCAGCGAAAACAGGACCTATGCCCTTACGTGTGGTGCCTATAGCTCCCTTGCCTCGTCGTTCCTCTTCTAGCCCATCGAGGAGCGTATGATATGGCATTATTAAATGTGCCCGGTCACTGATGAATAGATGGCTGGTATCAACGCCGTGTTTCTGGAGGTTATCAATTTCTTCCAGCAGTATGGCCGGATTAACTGCTACGCCATTGCCTATTATGCAGACTACTCCCCGGTGGAATATACCTGAGGGAACGAGATGAAGTTTGAACTCACCATAAGGATTGATTACAGTATGTCCGGCATTATCGCCTCCCGAAAAGCGCACTACTGCTTTTGCCTTCTCAGCCAGGAGGTCGACTATTTTGCCTTTACCCTCGTCTCCCCATTGGGCGCCAATAATCGCTACCACTGACATTATCTTTTTGTTTGCTCCGCGTGAAAGTTTAAGGTAATTCTATGTATTAATAGACAACCTCGACCTTACACTCGCGACATGTAGTTTTTGCCCCAGAAGTAGAGCAAAGCCCCGCCACCCACAATCCATGCCACCAAGCCGATAATTATTACCCAGGCAATGCTAAGTATACCAAAGATACCTCCGAGCAACATCCATAGCAGAGCCACTATGCTGAGAGCCGCCAGACTCCGTTCAAATACCTTTTCACTCATGGCATTTTAGTTTGTCTATTTATTGAGCTTTTGTTTGCTGCCGCACGTATACAAGCCGTTGCACCACGGTAACGAAGCCAAACACTACCAAAAGTAGTAAAGCGATGAAAATGCTAAATTTGAATACAGGGCTAAGTAGCAGCCCGAGCGCCAGTATTATAACTCTCTCAGTCCTGGTAAACAACCCGATAGGGCAGTTTATGCCGAGCCCTTCGGCTCTAGCACGTACATAGCTGGTGAGCAATGCAACAGTCAACGCTAGGAAAATAAGTACTATTTCGGTGATGCCTCCGCTCCTTATATATAACATCAAAAGTCCTAGAAGGAGTACGGCGTCCGAAATCCTATCGAAAGTGGAGTCTAACAGAGCGCCGAAGCGAGTTGCTTGGTTAGTTAAGCGAGCTAATGCCCCATCGAGTATGTCGAACAATCCAGAGAGAAGGACTAGAAAGCCGCCGATGAGGAGGTGATTCGTGGCAATGGTGCCAGCGGCGATTAAACTTATTGCCAGGGCAAACCAGGTCAAAGTGTTAGGTTTAAGTCGACATTTTACCAGAGCGGCATTTAGCGGCTCGGCAATTCGTCGAGCAGCGATTTTGCGTAACTCAGCCAGGTTTATCAAAATATGTTCCTATGCCTACCTAGCTGCCAAGCAAGACGTTATAGTAATTCATAACTTGTCGGGTAATGTTCAGCCAGCTATATTTCTCAGCTTTAACTAGGCCCTTATTTCCCATCAGCAAACGCAAAGATTTATTATGCAGGAGGGATAGCAAGGCGTCAGCTAAGGATTCCTCGTCTCTTGGCGGCACGAGTAATCCTTCATCACCATTAGCTAACACGCTGGCGTAGCCTTGAATGTTGGTAGCAACTACCGGCTTTCCACATGCCATAGCTTCAAGCAAGACTATACCGAAGCTCTCGCCGCCAGTAGCCGGGGCACAGAAAATATCAGCACTGCGATAATATGAAGGCAGCTCGGCACTAGAAACAAACCCGGTAAAAACCACATTGTTAGTCAGGCTCATATCCTCTACTAATTTCTCGTATCTGAGACGTAATACAGTGCCTGGCCCAACTACAATGAGACGGAAGTTTGGGAAACTGCGTTTAATATTAGCGCATGCATTTAGTAAGTAGGCTAAGCCCTTTCGCCTTTCCAGCCGACCGACGAACAGGATGTTTATTTTCCCATCGGTGAATTCTTCCCGCCCAGAGCCATCAAGGCAAAAGTGTTCGGTATCTATGCCATTTGGGATAATGCAGTATTCACCTGGCAGGTGACGGCTCACATGCTCCAGCGCTGGTTTGGAAACAGCGATTTTGCCGTGTAGTCTGGTAATCCATCTCCGAAAAATAGGCTTTCCCAGCCAGTAGACTCTGGGTTTAGTATGGAAGGCATGAAAAGTGCCAACATTTATTGAATCTGACTTAAGCAGCGCACTCACGCACACCATAGGTGCGAAAGGTTCGTGCAAATGTAGAATATCGAATTTCTCTTGAGCCAAGATTTCACCTATTTGGGCCGGCAACCAGGGTGATATGGGAACTCGCGCTATGGCGCCAGCGTATGGAATAGGCAAAGGTCTTCCCACCCGTGTAACTTCTTCTTCGAAGTAGTGAGTCCCATTTTTTGTGCATGGAGCTATAATTTTTACCTTATGCCCCGATAGGATTAGATTATGAGCCAGATAAGCAATGTGACTGACGACCCCGCCTGGGGAGGAATAGTCGTATGGGGAGACTAATCCGATTTTCACTACTTTTATCGCCTTATCTCTCCGGATGTGACAGCCTTTATATTTTCTAACTTTCCTTTATTTTGTCGCTGGCTATCTCGGGGAGACAAATCGGAGTCTGTTGTTCTTTGCCAGTGATGAAGTTCTCGACACGCCTATGCGCTTCGTCGTCTGAGTACTGGATGGGCGGCGATTTCATGAAGTAGGAGCTAGGAGCTACTATGGTTCCAGTTAAGCCTCTATCCATAGCTAACTTGCAGCACCTTATGGCATCGATAACGACACCAGCGGAGTTAGGACTATCCCATACCTCCATTTTAAGCTCTAAGTTGAGAGGGACATCGCCAAAAGTGCGTCCTTCCATTTTGATATAGCAGAATTTACGATCAGCCAGCCATGGTACGTAGTCACTGGGACCGATATAAATATTTTCCTTATCGATTTCATAATCTAACTGAGAGGTGACAGCATTAGTTTTGGAAATTTTCTTCGACTCCAGGCGCTCCCGTTCCAGCATATTATAGAAATCAGTATTACCGCCGAAGTTAAGCTGGTAAGTCCTTTCTAGCTTGACTCCACGATCGTGGAAGAGCCTGGTCAATACACGATGGGTGATTGTAGCCCCCACCTGAGATTTTATATCATCACCGATAATCGGTAATCCTGCATCGGCGAAGCGCTTATACCAATACGGTTCCCGAGCGATAAAGACTGGTATACAGTTGACAAAGCCGCAGCCAGCGGCCAACACCTGTTCTATGTACCACTTAGTCGCCTCTTCACTTCCCACTGGCAGAAAATTTACCACTATATCTGTTTTTGTTTCCTTGAGTATGCCGACGATGTCAGCTGTAGCACCGGATGACTTAGTTATTATTTGTGATAAATATTTACCCAGCCCATCATGGGTCATACCTCGCGTTACTTTGACCCCGGTGCTAGGTACGTCACAAAACTTGAAAGTATTATTGGGTTTAGTGAAAATGGCCTCGGCCAGGTCTTTGCCTACTTTGTTTTTATCTATGTCAAAGGCAGCTACGAAGTTAATATGGTTTATATGGTAGCCGCCAAGATTTATATGCATTAGCCCGGGTACGGACTCACCTTCTTTTACTTTTCTGTAATAATGGATGCCCTGAACAAGCGAGGAAGCACAATTGCCGACACCTATTATAGCTACATTTATTTTTCCCATAACCTGTTTCCTCTCTTCCATTTTACTCGGCTACTCAGTTGATGGAACTCTCTGATTTTAGCCTCGCGGTTTGACGATAACCATCTTGGGTGATCTGACTAATAAGATGGGTATTCTGGCCCCGTGTAATACCTTGTCGGCCACGCTGCCTAGTACCCATCGAGCAACACCCGTTCGACCATGAGTTGACATGGCTATCAAGTTAATCCCTTTATCCTCAGCATATTCTACTATTTTGTCGGCAGGGTCACCAGTGGCTACTTCGTATGTGACCTTAACGCCCCTACCGCTTAATCTTTCAGCTACGCTTTTTAGATAATTTTCGCCAGCGTCGTGCATAGCCTTAACAAACTTTCTCCAGTCGGGGCCGCCAAGCAAGTTTGCCTCTACTGTTCCCGGTGGTGATATAACCTGCAGCAGGCTGACCGAAGCTCGCGAGTTTGTAGCTATTGTTTCAGCATATGGTAGTGCTGCTTCTCCGATGTCTGAGCCGTCCAAAGGGGCCAGGATTTTATGAGTAAAATTTAGTTTGTCTGTGGCCCTGGTCGTACTAGGCCGTTTGCTTCGAACCAGCAGAACCGGCGCTGTAGCCTCGCTTATAACCTTTTCAGCTACACTTCCCATCCACCAGCGAGTGAT
>JBAVQV010000130.1:0-4315 GCA_049694415.1 Dehalococcoidia bacterium | reverse complement strand
AAGCCCCGTGGCGATCTCAGCTCATGTAGGGATAGACCTTCAGGTCTGTCCGCTCATCCAAGCCATTCCTTGCCGGCACGCTCATTAACAGCACATAATGACAGGTCTTCGGAGCCAGTGCGTTTCTTGATTTCAGGAATCGCCCTTACGCACTTTTTATTGCAGGAATCGCAGTTGACTACGTCGTCAAATCTACCTTCTTGCGCCTTTTTCGCCCATTGAGGGTCGGTGATAAGCTGACGCCCTAGAGCCACTAAGTCAGCTTTATTCTGAGAAATAATCTCTGCAGCTAGCTGGGGTGAGTTAATCCGCCCCACAGCTATGACCGGTATTTCTGCTGCCTTCTTTATCGCCTCAGCTTGGGAAATATATGTCCCCATCGGCTGCCTTTTGGAAGGCATAATCTGCCTCGGAAGCCTCCCATAAGAAACATCAATGACATCAACCCCGCCCTTTTTTAGGGCCTGAGCCAATTTTATGCTCTGCTCCAGCGTGATGCCACCCACCACGCCCTCTTCAGCAGATAGCCGCCAGAATAACGGATAATCGTCACCCACAGCCTTTCTGACTGCCTTGACGCATTGCAGGGCAAAGGTCATCCTCTTCTCTACACTGCCGCCGTATTTATCGCTTCGCTGGTTATCCAACGGGGAGAAAAACCTGTGCAGCAGGTAGGCATGAGCGCCGTGAATGTCGACAAAATCCATTCCGGCTTCCTTGGCGCTAGCTGCCGCAGCCGCAAATTTACTGATTATAATTTTAATTTCAGCCGCCTTAAGCTCCCGAGCATCCCCCGTCGCTGAAGGGGCAATAAATTCACCTTGCACACCCGTAAGCCCGGCAGGAAAATAGAAGCCGTGCCAGAGCTGAATGCCAATCCTGGTTCCGGTATCATGAATGTCGTCAACAAGTGATGATAGCCCTTCCAAGAACGAAGCCAGTGCTCCGCTTTTCCCCCAGGCTTCGTCAGATGATAGGATATCCACCGCGGTCGCCGGCAGGATGATAGTACCTACACCCCCACGGGCTCGCTCAAGATAGAAAGCCCTTGCCCTCTGGCTGCGAAATCCCAGGCTTAGCTGCATCGGAGCCATGACTATACGGTTCTTGATTTTAAGGCCTTTGATTTTGAAGGGTGTAAACAAGGCAGCTATGCTTTCTTGTGGCATTCTAATATCAACCTCTCTGGTGTTTGATTTTTACATTCGTTTGGGGTTGCTTCGCTAGGCTCGCAGTAACGACTACTAGCTACACTCTGTAGCAAACCTCAGGAAGTTTCTTACCCGGATTGCTGTCCCTTACATATCTAAGCATATGAATCGCATAGAGAATGACAAAGCCCGCCAAATCCTCACCCCTCATCATCTTTAGCTTATCGCCGGAGAACAAAACTTTAAGATTGCTCTGAAATTCATCATCGGCATGACTAAAAATAAAAAAGACCTGCACTCCGGGAAATATCTCCTTGCTTATTGCCCAGCCCTCGCCTATTCCCAGCGATTCTATCTTGCCACCAATGAACTCGGCTAATTTGGGCACATCAGTAACGTATTCGAGGGCTTCTTTCCTGGTTTTCAACGCCATGTCAATCTGCTTCTGATGCGGACTTATTGCCCCTTCTATCTCCTGCAGGCTAATCAATTTTTTGTCCTTAAGACTCATTTAGCTTATCTCCGGTAAAAGACTTAAAGCCCAAACTTGGAAATTATCTCCTTCGCCCCCGAGCGAAGTGGTGAGTTTTCAGGTAGTTCGGTTATCGGCTTTCCCTTTATTTCCAAATCAGCAAGATTCGGGTCCTCGGCTACGGTAGCTATAAGGTCGAGCCCGAAATCGGTGGCAGCCTTTCCTATCTCCTGTGGCAGGCCGTTCTTGACACGATTAACTACCAGTCCCACTTTGCCCACTTTCGTCCTCATCTCCTTAATCAAATCTTTCATCCGGGCGGCAGCGGTAATACCCCGCATGGTTACATCGGAGACAATAAGCAGGAAGTCTACGTCCCGTGTCGTCTGCCGGCTTATGTGCTCCATTCCCGCTTCCGAATCAATGACCGTATAATCGTAGTTCTTAGCCATTCTATCGATAGAAAGGCGCAGCATGTGATTGGCAGCGCAGTAGCATCCCGGCCCTTCGGGCCGTCCCATAGCCAGCAGGTCAACCTTGGCTGATTCTACCAGGGCTTCGCGTATCTTCATGTCTAAAACTTCCTGTTTGGACACCCCGGGGGAGAGGCTTCCCTTCTGTATCGCCTCAGTGACATCCTCACGAGCTCCGCCCACGGTCTCTCCCAGAGCCAAACCTAAGGCAGTATTCAGGTTGGTGCTTGGGTCAGCATCTATTGCCAGAACTACACCCTTTTTAGATAATAAATCTATTAGGAGGGCAGAGATAGCTGTCTTGCCCACCCCTCCTTTACCCGCTACCACAATCGTTTTTCCCATCTTAACCCTCCGAATGCACTATTCAAGAATCGATACCGAGTCACGCACTAAGGCATTATCATCGGTTTGTGCGACTCATTATTATACCCTGAAATGAACTCTATGACTATTCTAGTGTAACAATCCTTTCTGGGGAGTTTTTACCGTCCCTTGCAAAGGGATGCCCTTTAGTGTATAATGCTCGCTTAGTGGTTTCAGTTTAGGTTATCACAAACTTAGTTTATATTACTCATATCTACTCAAGTGCTGGATGACCAAGGCTCCAACCAACTATTTATAAGAGAGGAGGTCATCTAGATGAGTTATCAGGACAAGTCGATCCAGTGTTCCGATTGCGGAACCACCTTTACCTTCAGTGCCGAAGAACAAGAGCTCTTCGCGTCTAGAGGCTATACCAACGAGCCCAAGCGCTGCGAACCCTGCCGCCAGGCAAGGAAATCAGAGCGTTATGGAAGCAGGCCCCAACGGCAAATGTTCCCCGCAACTTGCGCCCAATGTGGCAAAGAGACCCAGGTACCGTTTGAGCCCCGTGAAGGTAGGCCCGTATATTGTAGCGATTGCTACAATAAGGACAAACTAAGTAGATAAAACTGCTTTTTAGGACATGCATAGGCTGGGGACACCCGGCCTATGCATGCTTATATCACACATTAACCAAAGGAGGTTTCAATTGAATATCTATGTGGGCAACCTATCCTATGAGGTTACCGAAGAGGAATTAAGGGAAGAATTCACGGCTTTCGGAGAAGTGGCCTCGGCAAACATCATAAAGGATAAGTACAGCGGGCAATCTAAGGGATTTGCATTTATTGAAATGCCGTTGTTGTCTGCAGGTCAGGCAGCTATTACCGGCCTGAATGGTAAAATGCTACACAACCGACAAATCTCAGTAAGCGGGGCTCGTCCTCGTACCGACAACAGAAGCCGCGACTCCTACGGCGGCAATAGAGGAGGTGGCAGGTCTGGCGGCAGAGGAGGCGACCGGAGAAGGTACTAAATCGCCCATCCGTCTTAGTAAAGGAACAGCGAGATAAGTAACAATATAAGCAGTAGAACGATAACAGTAGGCACTCTTAACATCCGCTACTTTACAGGTGGGCAAGGTGAGCCGCTAATTGTAATTCACGGAGGCGGCGATGGAGCCAGGGCGTGGCTAGAAAATGCGGCAGCGCTTTCCAAAAATTATAGTGTATATATTCCAGACCTCCCCGGCTTCGGCCACAGTCAATCGGCTAACGATAGGTTTCATTTACCTGAATACGTAGCCTTTATAGAAGACTTTTCCTCTACACTGGGCCTTGAGCGCTTCCATTTAATAGGACATTCCATTGGCGGCGGCATTGCCTTACATTATGCACTTAAATTTCCCCGCAAAGTAAAAGGGCTGGTGCTGGTAAGCAGCTGGTGCCTGGGAATTGAAGCTGCGCTGTGGGTCAGGCTCCTGTCTCATCCTGCTCTTTGCAGGTCTCTTGGGGAAGCTGGCATCGCTGTCTTAAAGGGTGTTAAATGGCTGGCCCGTCTATTTTATGCTCCTTTCAAATTCGCCAACCCTGTTACCCGTGTCAAGATGGACATAGGGAAGACCATGATAACATTGAGAGGGCAGAAAACAGTATTGCTGAACCAACTTTCTGAACTTACTATGCCTACGTTGTTGGTCTGGGGTGACGGGGACCGTATTGTACCTGCGGCTCATGCTTATGCTGCCGCAGAGTTGATTCCTGACTGCCAGTTACACATCTTCGAAGGCTGCGGTCACAGCGTCTACAAGCAAAGAGCCGGGGAGTTTTCACAGCTACTGACAAGATTCCTGGACTAGGAAGACTTTTTCTAACAAAAAGCGCTGCCCCCTTTCTAAAAGCTTACCACTAATC
>JBAVQV010000129.1:0-41749 GCA_049694415.1 Dehalococcoidia bacterium | reverse complement strand
GGGTGGGTCTCAGAATTCAGTTTCTATTATCGAATATCGGACATCTGCCGCGATGCTTGTGGTCATGGCGATATTGACCGCGTCGACTGGAGCCAGAACGTCAATTTTGCCGATAAAGATTTGCCCGGCGGTAAAGATAGCCGTAGCCATATTGTTTTCCCTGGGGACTGTGCTATGAATGAAAAGAATAATCTAGAGGCTGAACTGACTGCGTACTGCGGCTTGTATTGCGGTGACTGCCTTCGTTACCGGAGTAAAGTCACGCAATTGGCACGGGATTTGACGAGTGAGCTGCAAGCGGTACGATTCGATAAGTATGCAGAGGTCAAAAGTGCTGCTGTTAAAGAGCTGGAGCACTATGACGAATACCTCCAGGTCTTACATACCATATCTGAATTGGGATGTGACACTCCGTGCAGAGCTGGTGGCGACGGATGTTCAAAACCTTGTGAGATCAAGAGCTGTGTCGAGTTAAAAAACCTCGAAGGTTGTTGGGAGTGTGATGAGCTCGAAGGATGTGGGAAGTTCGAATTTCTCAAGCTATTACATGGTAATGTCCCAAAGGAAAATCTGAGAAAGATTAGAAAGTATGGCTTGGATAAGTGGGCAAAGCATAGGGGTAAGTTTTACTCGTGGTTATAGTTGAGGCAGGGGATGTCCGCCACAATGTCGACCTGGAATCCGTATACAGTCGAGTTAATGAAAGCTACTTTACAGAGTAAATAGAATTCGGCAGAGTTAGGGGCTCCCGTTCAGCTTTGAAGGAGGAATATTATTTGAAGATTAAAGGTAAGGTCCATAAGTATGGCGCTAACCTGGACACCGATGCCATTATTCCAGCTCGCTATCTCAATCTATCTGAGGCTGAAGAACTGGCTCAACATTGTATGGAAGACATAGACCCTGAATTTTTAACCAGGGTTCAGCCTGGGGATATAATTGTGGCTGACACCAATTTCGGTTGCGGCTCATCGCGGGAGCACGCCCCGTTAGCTATCAAAGCTGCCGGCGTATCCTGCGTTGTTGCTAAAAGCTTCGCCCGCATTTTCTTCCGCAATTCTATTAATATAGGACTGCCTCTTCTGGAATGTATCGAAGCCGTTGACGGAACCGAAGCCGGCGATGTTCTCGAGGTCGACCTGGCTGCCGGGAAAATAGTTAATGTTACCAGAGGTAGGACTTTTGTTGCCAAACCTTATCCCGATTTTATGATGGGAATCATAAATGCTGGTGGGCTTGTTGAATATACCAAGAGGAAACTAACTGGAGTATAGTGAGATGCAATTTAATATCGCAGCATTGTTAGGCGATGGCGTCGGCCCCGAGGTAGCCAGTGAGGCGATAAGAGTCCTGGAGGCTGTGGGGAAGAAATTCGGTCACGGCTTTAAATTTCAGCATGGCCTGGTCGGTGGGGCATCCATAGACGTACATGGCGTTGCCCTGACTGAAAAAACTTTGAAGATGTGCCGGGCCAGTGATGCTGTTTTGCTCGGGGCTGTCGGCGGACCGAAATGGGATGACCCGAAGGCTAAAGTGCGACCCGAAGATGGGCTTCTAGCTTTGCGCCAGGAACTGGAACTTTTTGCCAACTTGCGTCCGATAAAAGTCTTGCCCATGCTGGTCAATTCAACAAGTCTCAAGCCTGAAATAATAAAAGATGTAGACCTTATGGTGGTCCGAGAGCTTACCGGCGGCCTTTACTTTGGGCAGCCCAAGAAACAGTGGCAGACGTCTGAAGGCAGGCGAGCCGTTGATACTATGGCCTATTCAGAAAGTGAAATCGAGCGCATAGTCAGGGTTGGCTTTGAGATAGCGCTGGCCCGTCGTAAGAAGCTGACCTCAGTGGATAAAGCGAACGTTCTCGAGTCGTCTAGGTTGTGGCGGCAGGTGGCTACTGAGGTCGCTGCTGATTATCCCGGCGTGGAGCTGGAGCACATGCTGGTAGATGCCTGCTCTATGCGTCTTATCCAGCGGCCGGCTCAATTTGATGTCGTAGTAACTGAGAACACGTTCGGCGATATTCTAACCGATGAAGCCTCAATGCTGGCAGGCTCCATGGGGATGTTGCCATCCGCCAGTTTAGCCGGCATTCCTGAGGGGGGTACTTCTAAAGCCTTCGGCTTGTATGAGCCGATTCATGGTAGTGCGCCAAGTCGAGCCGGACAAAACATTGCTAACCCCATCGCCACAATATTAAGTGCTGCCATGATGCTCCGCTATTCCTTTGCTCTGGCATCTGAAGCTGAAGCCATAGAGAGGGCAGTAATAGCTGTCTTAGAAGAAGGTTATCGTACGTATGATATAATGGACGAACGTAAAACCAAGGTGGGGACGAAGGAGATGGGGGGACTAATTGCCGAGAGAATAACCGGGTAGAATTAATAGTGCAAGTTCAGCTTTATGATACGACTTTGCGAGATGGAGCTCAGCAGGAGGGGATTTCCTTCTCTGTTGCCGATAAGCTCAAGATTGCCCAGAAGCTGGATGAGTTAGGCATAAATTTTATTGAGGGCGGCTGGCCGGGAGCCAATCCCAAGGATACGGAGTTCTTTATTAGGGCTCAAGGCTTAAAGTTGAAGAATTCGGTACTGGTTGCCTTCGGCAGCACCAGACACCCTGACTCAGAGGTGGGCAAAGACGCCGGCTTGCTAGCTTTGGTGGAAGCTGGAACAAAGGTGGTTACTATAGTCGGCAAGAGTTGGGATGCGCATGTGACCCAGGTGCTGGAAACCAATTTGGAGAATAATCTACGCATTATCGCTGAATCTGTGGACTTTCTCAGGTCAAAAGGACTTACCGTATTCTTCGATGCCGAGCATTTCTTTGACGGTTATAAAACGAATCCCGAATATACGGTCCAGGTGGTCAAGGCTGCGGCGAAAGCTGGAGCTGATTGCATAGTCCTTTGTGATACCAACGGTGGTGCCTTACCTTCTGAAATCACTGCGGCGGTGAAGTCTGTTCAGAAAAGGGTATCTGTTGCGCTCGGCATTCATGTACACAACGACGGAGAGCTGGCTGTAGCCAACTCACTAACTGCGGTTCAAGCTGGAGTCGTTCAGGTGCACGGTACTATTAATGGCTATGGTGAACGCTGTGGCAACGCTAACCTCTGTTCGATTATCCCAGACCTGAAGCTCAAACTAGGCATTGACTGTGTCACAGACGAGCAGCTGGCTAAGCTCACCGAAGTTTCTCATTACGTGGCTGAATTAGCCAACCTGGCTCCATCCAACCACCTTCCTTATGTAGGCACCAGTGCTTTTGCCCATAAGGGAGGGCTGCACGTATCGGGTATCATGAAGTGGGAAGACAGCTATCAGCATATCGACCCGTCGCTGGTAGGAAATCACCCTAATGTAGTTGTGTCCGAGTTATCGGGCAAGGGCAACATTGTCTATAAGGCGAAGGAACTGGGTATTACTCTGCTATCGAAGAGCAAACAGACGCGTCAGATATTGCAGCAAATAAAGATATTGGAAAGCCGCGGCTTTCAATATGAAGGTGCTGATGCCTCCTTTGAACTATTATTGCACCGCGCTCAGGCAGAATATAAGGCTCCTTTTGAACTTATTGATTTTATGGTGGTCGTCGAGAGGCACCGCCGCCCATCCCGCGAAGACGAATCTGAACTGCTTTCGGAAGCAACTGTCAAAGTGAAAGTCGGCGACAAGATGATGCACACTGCTGCTGAGGGCAACGGTCCGGTGAATGCACTTGACCGGGCTTTGCGAAAGGCCTTGGTTGAGTTTTACCCTGATTTGACTGTCGTTGAGCTGAGGGACTATAAGGTTCGGATTTTGGAAGAAAGTGCCGGCACTGGTTCGCAGGTACGTGTACTAATCGAGTCGAGCGATGGCAAGAAGCAGTGGAGAACTGTTGGCAGCTCGACTAATATCATCGAGGCCAGTTGGCTGGCTCTGGCTGATAGCATGGAATACTGGTTGCTTAAGCGGAATAAAAACAGGCAACGCAAATCAAAATAATATTCGTTATTGCGTTGCCTGCTATTAAGTCACGACTCTATATTCAATTAAGTCCGAAAGCTTAAAGCCTTTACTACTTTTCCCTCTTGATAACAGTGGCTACTCCTTGCCCGCCACCGATGCAGGCGTTAGCCAGGCCGTAAGTCCCGCCTTCCATATTCAGTATTCTGGCCAATGTGCCGACAAGCCTGGTTCCAGAGGCACCGAGCGGATGGCCGATGGCGGTACCGCCACCTTTTACGTTGACTTTATTGGGGTCGATACCCAGCATTTTTATGGCATAAAGGGCGACTATACAAAACGCCTCGTTTATCTCCCAGAAGTCAATATCTTTCACATCCAGGCCGGCATGCTTTAATGCCATTTTGCTCGCTGGTACCGGTCCTTTTCCCATGATCGCTGGCTCTACTCCAGCCCAACCCATAGAGACAATCGTAGCTAAAGGCTTGAGTTTGTACTCTTTTGCCTTTTCTTTCGACATTAGCATCATTGCTGTAGCGCCAGCGTTTAGCGGCGAAGAGTTACCGGCGGTTATTTGGCCGTCCGGCCTGAATGCCGGCTTCAATGCCGCAAGGCCTTCCATTGTTGTGTCTGCTCTGATGGCCATATCCCTGTCGATGACCTGCTTTGTGCCATCAGCCAGCGTTACTTCAATGGGTATTATCTCGCCTTTAAAATAGCCCTCTGCAAGCGCTTTGGCTGCCAATTGGTGGCTTCTAAGTGCCCATTTATCCATGTCCTCTCTGGTCAGGCCAGACTCCACAAGCAGTTTTTCTGCGGTTAGGCCCATGTTCATGGCTGTCAGAAAGTCGTATTTCTTGAAGCGTTCATCCGTTACGAAGGCAGGGTCCGGTTGTCTCAATATGTACTTCGGGTCGGTAGGTTGCACGGCCATTGGAATATGCGTCATGTGCTCAATCCCGCACGATATAACAATGTCCGAGTACCCAAGCATTATCTCCATAGCGCCTGCGTGTATGGTTGACATTGAAGATCCGCACTGCCTGTCGATTTGTTCGGCCGGAACCTCGAAAGGAAGTTCCGCCTGAAATACTGAGGTTCTACCTCCATATGTCCACTGCTCGGCCACAGGCATGGCTGTGCCGACTATTACATCATTGATTTCCTTGGCGTTGATTTTAGTTCTCTTGATGAGCTCCTTTATCAGCATTCCGGAAACGGCGTCCATCCTCAGCCCATTGAATACATCCTTCTCTGGCTCTCTTGGCCTCGACCTTGAAAACGCGGACCTCAGATAGTCTACTATTACGGCTTCTCTAGTTTGTGGCATTTTTAATCCTCCTTGGTTAGTGAGTTAATTGTACTATATTCCGACGAACGGGGCAATCGATTTTATACTTAGGTAATTATACTGGTTTGCCCATTGGTATTATGTATAATGGCTTGATTTGTTCTTCGAGCTTTAGGACTATTCTCACGTCTTCGTCTTCGAAGGCGCCGACCATTACCGTGCCTAAGCTAAGTGCCACGGCCTGCAATGAGACATTTTGGCCGACATGTCCCACTTCCATGTGGATATATCTCTCGCCGCGTCTGCCATACCTGTAGGCTGTCCGGGGATGAATGGCGCAGATGACCATGTCCGCCGGGCACTTGGCAATAGAGCTTTGACCCAGTGCGGTATCAGCTAGTTTCTGCCTAAAGTCGCCAATCTGATGCAAGCTGAGAGAATGGTTGTCCACGTCATAGTGATATATGCCCGCGGCCAGGCTTTGTATGCCATGTTCACCAATAACGACAAAAATCTCTAAAGGATAGGTAGCTCCGGCGCTGGGGACAGCTCTTCTTCCGCCCGTGCCCGTGGTGCCCTGGGCTGACCATAATAGCTGGGAAAGCTGTTCCAAAGACAATGGTTCGGATTTAAACCTTCTAACCGACCTTCGTTTTGAAATGGCTTGTTCCAGCGATAGCTTCCCGCGTGGTACTGGGGAAGGGAGCTTAATCGGAGTTTCTTTTGTCCTTATCACTAGCCTTTTATCACTCCTAATGGGCTCGCCATCGCCACTTTTTTTGAAATTCCGGCTCGGTGTGTTACCTCGACTACCTGAGTAACATCTTTATAGGCCTGTGATGCCTCTTCTGCCAGCGAAGCCATGTTATCGGCTTTTACCGTGATACCTCTAGCTCTTAGCTCATTGGCGACATCAATGCCTCTCAGGCTGCGCCTGGCTGCACCACGGCTCTGAGTCCTGCCAGCGCCATGGCAGGTAGAGCCAAAAGTTTCTGCCATTGCTCTCTCCGTGCCTACGGCAACATACGACCGGCGGCCCATATCGCCGGGAATGAGCACCGGTTGTCCAACTTCTTTATAGCGTTGTGGTATATCCTTGTGTCCGGCAGGAAAAGCCCTGGTGGCTCCCTTGCGGTGGACACATACTGTGAGCTTCTTGCTATCTATGGTGTGCTCCTCAATCTTGGCAATATTGTGAGCTACATCATAAACCTGCTGCATACCCAGCTCTTCAAGGCTCTTGCCGAAGACCTTAACAAATGACTCCCGTGTCCAGTGGGTAATGCACTGGCGGTTAGCCCAAGCATAGTTGGCAGCACAGGCCATAGCTGCTAGATAATCCTTCCCTTCCTTTGAATCTACCGGAGCACAAGCCAGTTGCCTATCAGGTAGACCGATGCCATATCTTCCAACTGCTTCTTCCATTATCCTCAGGTAGTCATCACAGACTTGATGCCCCAGACCTCTTGAGCCGGTATGTATGAGAAGCAGCACCTGTCCGATTCGGTCAATACCCATGGCTTTAGTCGCAGTTTGGTCATAGATTTCTCTTACTATCTGCACCTCTAGGAAGTGGTTTCCTGAGCCTAAAGTTCCTGACTGAGGTGCCCCTCTCTTCTTGGCTCTAGCACTTACTTTGTCCGGGTCGGCTCCTTTCATACAGCCTGTCTCCTCAGTCGCCTCCAGGTCTTCAGGTTTACCGAAGCCGCGTTTTACTGCCCAGTGAGCGCCATCAGTCAGTACTTCGTTTATCTCCTTTTCCCCCACCCTTATCTTACCCTCGGAGCCCAGACCGGAGGGAACATCGTGGAACAGTGTATTGACGAGTTCTTTGATTTTAGGTCTTACTTCATTTTCGGTAAGATTAGTCCGTAACAGTCTAACGCCGCAGTTTATGTCGTAGCCAACGCCCCCCGGCGATATGACACCGTCGCTGACTCGCGTAGCTGCCACCCCGCCTATGGGAAAGCCGTAACCCCAGTGAATATCAGGCATAGCCAGCGAGCGGTTAACTATGCCGGGCAAGAAAGCCACATTAGCCACCTGTTCCAGAGACTGCTCTTCCTTGATAGCTTCCAGCATGGCTTCATCGGCGTAGACCAATCCCGGAACCCGCATCCCCGGTTTGTAGCTCTTAGGAATCTCCCAGCGGTAATCATCTATTTTATTGAGTTGCCCTGTCCATTTCGGCATACTTTCACCCTTTAGATATCGAAGATTATCTGAACTTTGTAGCTACCGTTCTCTTTGTTCAGCCGCAACATGTGATAGGTGGCAGCCTTAATTTCCCTTTTAAGTCTGTGTTGTCCGGGCTTTATCTTTTCGCCGAAGCTCGTGGCTTTGAGTTGAGTATTGCTGAGCTCGTTAATCTCAAACCTTTTGAAGATGATATGTTCAACCTCAGAAATATATATAAGCTCATTTAGCCATTCTACCAGCAAAACCTCGACATCTTCAGCCGACAGCTCTATCTCGCGCATGACGTCTTCCTTGAGATTGCCTAGGTCTGCCATCAGGTTGAAAAGTCCGAGGGCGGCATTAGCAAAGACCTCCTTGATGTCGGTGCCATAGGCAACAATGCCGATGTCTGCGGTATGTTCGATGACTTCGAAAGGCTTCACTGTACTCACGCTGTCCGGAGATTTCATTATATCATGTCAGGAATGCATGCCAGAAATCAAAGTGAGCTTGACTGAAATTGTTGGCAGATGCTAACATGAGCGCGCTTGGGCCGCTAGCTCAATAGGGAGAGCAGCTGACTCTTAATCAGCAGGTTCAGGGTTCGAGCCCCTGGCGGCTCAGAATGAACGTAAAATCAGGTCCAGATCGAAATTTTGGGGGCGTTTAGACCTGCTGGTTTTTTGGGGGTTGTAGCTAGAATGTCGGTTTTAGACCAGCTGATTAGCGGACATTATTATCTCAATCCACACAAGCACGTATATCAAGCAACGGCATTTTTGGGACTTTTAGACCAGCTGATTCTATATCAGGTTCTGAACCTGAATTATAATATGCGGAGGGAGTCATGGGTAAATATGAATTAGACAAGTGGGACCTCAAAAGGCTATTGGATTTATCGAAAAAGGGCAGGATTAATCTTCAGCCCGAGTATCAGAGAGGAAATATCAAAGTCTGGGATGATCCACGTCGTTATGACCTAATCGATACCATATTAAGAGATTGGCCTTGCGGACTGATAATGTTGCGGGCTTATGAAAAAGAAGGCATTACTCCCTCTGTTGAAACATATGATGTTGTTGACGGGCAACAAAGATTAACTACGTTATTTCATTATATGGATGGCTCACAAGCATGGGCATTAAAACCACCGAAAAAAAAGAGGAAAGTAACTGGTAGCTTCAAGCCCTTTAGAGACCTGCCAGAAGGGCAACAAACACGTGTGGAAGAATATAAAGTTTCTGTCGCTTTTATGAGGGGTTATGAAGATAATGAGATATTAGACGTATACCAGAGACTACAAAGGGGTAAAGCACTCAATATAGGTGAAAAAGTCAAGGCGATGCGGACTGAATTTAAGGAATATTTAAAAGAATTGACATCGCACAAGATTTTTAATATAGGGCAGCACCGTTTTCGTGATAGTCATTGGAACCTTGCAGCACAATTTTTTAAAGCCGTTTATAAAAACGACCCGTTAGCCAGAGTAGACTACAACCAATTAAAGGAATTCTTAGAAGATAAGTGTGATCATTCCGACGCTCAAAAGGCAAAAGATCGTACGAATAAAATACTTAATTATGAGAACAAAATTTTTGAGGAAGCCACGCGGATTGACCCCTCTTTCGATGAAAATCTGATTAGCAGTGATAGAACTTTTAAATGGCTTTTTGCTGTTTTAATGAGGTTAATTGGTAGGTATACGATGACGGGGAGAGAACATCTCGTAGCCGAGGGACTGTTATCCTACTATAAAGAAAAAGAAATACAGGATACATCTGAATGGAAATTCTATATGAGTTCAGGTAGGTCTGGCAGAATGGATACTGACGATGTCAAAATATGCTTGGAACAACTATATGCTCATATAGTAAATGCTTCTGATGCATTACCAACTGATGTCAATCGTTGGTTTACACCTCAACAGCGGAATGCAATTTGGCAGAAGTCTAAAAGTAAGTGTGCTAAGTGTGGAATGAAGCTCAGTAAGACAAATTTTCATGCCGATCACATTAAGCCTCACACAGCAGGCGGACCTACTAGTGTAGAAAATGGACAAGCTCTCTGTGTTGAATGCAATATAAGAAAGGGCAAAGACCTCGTATTTATGAAAGCTTAATAATTGGAGAAGCAGCCCAACGTGAGAAACGCAAAAGTTCTTGAGAGCTAAATTCTTCTATGAAATACTTCCGTAAGCCCCACGAAAAATCTTTTGCCAGCTTGGTTTTAGGATGGCTCACTCTTAATCAGCAGGTTCAGTGTTCGAGCCCCTGGCGGCTCACTTCTACGGTACTGGCTTATCTATATCAGCCACCCGGTTGTCTTACTTGATTGGTTGTTCCTTGAAAAACTGCCATATCACTTCGCTGGCATCGAAATCTCTGGATGTCCTGCCGATTATCGACTCAGGTAGATACTGTAGTCCGCCCGGCCAGGTATGTCCGCCGCCCTCTACTGCATAAAGAACGACTTCAGCACCGTTTTCACATCCTCCGTAGACTTCCTTGCGCACTGTAGTGCCATCGGAAGGGTCTTTGTCCGGCAGTTGCGTAATAGTCAGTGATGGAGAACATTGGTCTTTCTCAACCCAAAATTTAACTGTATCTGACACAGACAAGACTATGCCAAATGTGTTTCTCCCCAGACGGATTTCACCGCCCTCCCAGCGCTCTAAGGGATCGTCCGTTCCGTTAATTATCAGAACCGGTACTGGCCTCGACGGCGCCCATACCGACGCCATGTTTACAGGTATGTTGCTGGCAACGGGAGCAATAGCTGCTATCTTTTGAGATAATTCGCAGCCCAGCCGGTGCGACATCATTCCTCCATTTGATATGCCGGTTACATAAACCCTTTTAGCATCGATATTGAGTTCATCCGAAAGATGGTCTATAAGAGCCGAAATAAAGCCTACGTCGTCAACGTTTTGAGTCTGGGCACTATATTGTGAAAGTCCTCTGCCGTCGTTCCAGTGTTTTTCGAAGCCGTCAGGATAGACAATGATGAAATTCTCTCTGTCTGCAATAGTATCGAAGTTGGTAAGTTTAGGCATGCCTTGACCCGTACCTCCACCGCCATGCAGGATAATCAACAGAGGTGTCGGTCTGGCCTTGTCATAAGAACTGCCGACGTGAACGTTATAAGTGCGTTGCAGCCCTCCGCTATAGATAGATGATGAATAATTATATTTTGCTGGGGTTGAATCGACAGGGGCTGTTTGGTTGAGACTATGGTTTCTAAAGGGTATACAGTTAGAATTCAGCAGGCTGAAGAGCAGTGCCAACAACAATAAAGCTGAGCAGGATAATCGTTTTATATTCACTATTATTGCTCTCCCGCAATTACCTTAATCGGCACCTGTGCGGAATTAGCATTATACCTCAACATGTCAATGCGCGCCTCAAGTATCCAGCTATCAAGTCAGTCTTATATGATATTGTACTAGCATAAACATCGGTGTATACTTGGTTGAATCCTAAGTTTACTACTGTTATTTCATTTGAAGGGGGTGGGAATCATGCGGATTTGATGTGTTTGCCTTCGCTCATGTGCCAAGTATCGTTGCTTCTATAATATCCTCATTAAACTACCCAGATCTCATGTAAATCTAATTTAGGAGAAAGAAATGCCAAATGAAAATAAATCGAAGCGCACAAATATAATAATGCTGGCGGTTGCCCTGTTTGTGATACTGGTAGGTAACCTGTTGGCCTGTTCGATTCAAACCGATTTTGGCAAGGTTAGTGTCTATGATGCTCGCTTTGTGGGAACCAGTGGTATGAAGACGAGCGCTTTGTTTTATGTGCCCAAGACTGCCACCGCTCAGAAACCGGCGCCCGGCATACTGTGTATACACGGCTATCTGAATAATAGCGGAACACAGGACGGCTTTGCCATTGAGTTTGCCAGGCGCGGTTACGTGGTACTGGCCATCGACCAGCCGGGCCATGGTTATTCCGATCCGCCGGCTAATACAAACGCCTTCGGGGCTAATGATGGGCTTCTGTACCTGCGCAGCTTCGACTTTGTCGATAAGAATAACATCGGTCTATCAGGGCACTCCATGGGCGGATGGGGCATAGCTCAGGCTGCTAAGAAGTACCCGGATGACTACAAATCGCTGGTTATGGAAGACACCAATTTCGCTACCGTAAGTGCCACCTTTCCGCGTAACCTGTGTTATGTAGCCGCCGAATGGAGTGAGTACTCACAAGCCTGGTGGAGTACGCCTGTTACCAAAGATGTGCTCAAAAGTGATAAGCTCAAAGCGGTCTTTGGAACAAGTAACGATGTAGTGCCAGGCAAATTGTACGGCTCCATTGCGGATGGCACAGCTCGTGAATTCTATTTGGTCCGCACCACACATCCTGGAATTCATATATCACCAGAAGCCGTCGGCGATGCTGTTGGCTGGTTCCAGGCGACGCTGCAGGGAGGCAACACTTTACCACCTGCCGACCAGACCTGGTGGTGGAAGGAAATCGGCAACCTGATTGCTCTCATCGGCTTCGTAATGCTGTTCTTCCCAGTTGGTGCCTTAATTTTGAGAGCTAACTTCTTCAAGAATGTAGAGGAAGCTCCAGCCAAGCCCAAGTCCGCCAAGGGCATTGCCTGGTGGATATCCGCCATTATCATCGTCGTGGTACCGGCTTTGACCTATTTCCCCTTCAAAGACTACGTTGCCAAGTTCAAGATTGCGCCTAACCAAATCTTTCCCCAGACGTTCACTGCTCAGTTTATGGTATGGCTGCTGTTGGTCGGTTTAATTGCGGTGGCGCTATTTCTGATATGGCATTTCGGCTTCAACCGCAAGGCCAAGGCTACCGCCAGCGACTACGGCCTTAAGTGGGGTCCAAAGCTGGACTGGGCTAACATCGGTAAATCATTCTTACTGGCTTTCCTAATAGCCCTTGCCGGTTACGTGACGCTGGTATTATCAGGTTGGCTGTTAAACGTCGATTACCGCATCTGGCTCTTCAATGTGAAGCCGATGTCGCTGCTACAGTTCCGGATATTCTGGTCCTACTTTATTCCTTTCCTGCTCTACTTTATCATTCTGGGACTGGTGCTGAACGGACAGCTCCGCCCCACCCGCAAAGGGGAGCCAATGAGCATGAAGAGCGAGATGGCCATAAACACGGGGCTACTGGTACTGGGCTTCTTTGGACTGCTGGGGTATCAGTATATCCCGATGATGATGGGTGGCCCCATTCCTGATGCTAATAATAATTTACACACCATCATTGCCATCCAGTTCCTGACGATATTCCCCATCGTGGCGCTGGTGTACACCTATTTCTTCCGCAAGACAGCTCACATTTACGTCGGTGCTTTCCTCTGTGCCTTGCTCGTTACCTGGATTTTGGTTGCCTCCCAGCCTATTTTTGTGGCGATGTAATAACGCGGCGAAGAGAAAAGACGGTCGGGGCGCAATCTGCGCCCCGACTACATTTAGACAGTCTCCTTGTAATTAGCCGATGATGATGTCATCCAGAGCTCGCTTTGGCACATGGTGTACCCCCTGGCTGTCACGCCAGTATTTAACATCTCCATCGGGCCCGACTTTGTCGATAATCACAGTTTCTTTGGGTTTGCCCAAGGCTATAACCAGGAGTATCTCATAGCGCGGTTCAATCCCTAGCGCCTGGCTCAGCTCCTGTCTTTTCACGGTGGCAATCATGCAGCCACCTAAGCCTTTTTCCGTAGCTCCCAAGAGTATGCTCTGGGCTGCTATTCCATGGTCGCAGCCAAAAGACCGGCTTAACTCGGTATCACCCAGCATGATTATATAAGCCGACGGCCTTTCTCCCTCTTCCGGCCCCCGCCAGTCCTTGAGATAAGCCGCCCAGCCCAGATTTGGAAATATCAGAGCATTTTTCTTAGGCTCACAGGAGAGCATATATTTGAGTGGCTGCAGATTGAGCGCTGAAGCTGACAACCTGGCCAGGTCAACCAGTTCCCTCAGCGTCTCCAGTTTTATAGGAACGTCCTGGTGAAATCTCCGGTAACTTCTGTTTTTCCGTACTATCTCTTCTAGCATGTGTTTTTCTCCTTCTTAGCCTATTTTATGGTTATTTTTGGCTATAGCGGCAAAAAGTGCAAGCCCCAGATGCCGATATAGGCGAATAATATATTCTTGGGTATCCTGCCGGCAGCGCCGAAGATTATGAACTTCCACACCGGGAAACGGAGCGAACCAGCGGCAGCACCGGCGACATCGAAAAGTGGATTGGGTATCAGGGCTAGGACAAAGATAGTGACGCTTCCCCATCGCTTCATCCACTGTACCATTCTGGTGTAAATACCTACGTTTTCCACAGCTAGCCGGCCACCGAAGCCCAAAAGATAACCTGTCATCTCGCCGATTGTGCCTCCCAGCCCGGATACGATTCCCACTAAGATGGGATTGTTCAGAGTGAAGGCCATGGCTGCTACCAAAATCCAGCTTGGTACAGGCAGTACTATGCTGGCAGAAGATATAATAGAGATAAGGAATACGCCGAGATAGCCGTATCCTTCAAGCTCGGCCACCTTCTGTCGGTTAAGTATGATAAAAATAGACAGGGCAATCACGAAGAGCAAAGCCAGAATTTGAAGGTAACGCTCCTTAGTCCAGAATGGTTTTTTTACCTTGCTGCCTGTCTGCTGCATAGCTTTACCTTTCCTGGATTCTCAACTTTATGGGTATCACTGAAGCCGTGCCGATAACAAAGTATACGACACATACCAGAAGCATGACTGAATAGCCCAAGCCGGACTGTCGGTTGTTGAAGAAGTCGATTACCGGTCCGATAAGCCGGGCCAAAGCTCCGGCACCGGCGGTGGCTATATTGGTCAATCCCAGGTAGCGGGCCTCCTCACCTGCCGGAACGAGGTCGGTAGCTAGCGCCCAGTTGGTGCTCAAAAAAGCTCCCGCCGACAGCCCCAGTAAGCCGCCGCAGACCAGTGTGCCCACATAGCTGCGCGTAAATAATAGCACCAGTATACCGACGATGCCGATAAATCCCGAGAAGAGGATAATAGGCTTACGGCCGAATCTATCAGAGAGCCGTCCCGCAGGATAAACTGCCAGGAGCAGAAAAATGCCGACGGTAATCAGTAAATCGGCGGCTACTCCCGCCGGGTTGGGATGATTGATTACGTCTTTTACGAAGTAAAGGGCAAAGGTCTGAAGTACCACCATTGCCATGAGTATGAACAATCGGGATACAAGAAACCAGACAAAACTGGGATTACCTTTAACATCAATCTTGTAGGCGCCGGCCATGGCTTTGACGGCAGACAGCTTGCCGGTTGAAGACGACGGCTGCTCTTTTACTGTCAGCATAGTAGCCACCATCGCCGCCAGTAATATCAGCCCGAGGAATCCAATGGCTGCCCACAGCCATATATCGCTGCCACTGGAAGTGTAATTGTCCATAAAGTAAGCCACCAGGCGCAGGAATACCACACCGCCTAATATCTCCGCCAGTCCCTTGGCGCCGGAGGCTAGGCCTCGATGTCCTCGCGGCACCAGGTCTGGGATGAATGCTTGAAACGGGCCTTGCGCGATGTTGGTAGCCACTTGCAGCAGGCAATAGCCTGTAAGCAGGAAGAGGAAACTGCCGGAAATGCCTATGCCGGGCAGGAAGAGCAGAGCCAGTAGCGTTCCCACAAAGATAAAAGGCCGCCGACGGCCCCAGGACGAGGCGAAGCGGTCGCTGAATGCTCCAGCCAGCGGTTGAATAAACACGGCTATCATTGAGCCCAGGAATGTCAGTAGGCCAAGGTAAGTGTTCTTCTGCGCTTCAGGTGCGAACTCCAGAAGTCGTAGCGGAATTATTAGGCTGTGTATACTGGGCCACAGAACAGATAAAGCAGCGGCGAAAATACTTATCTTGACATAGTCGGCAGGTCGGAAAATTTTTTCTGAGGGCACTTGTAATATCCCTGTTCAGTGCGACGGAGCAGTTTTTCAGCCTAGTATATCACAGCCAAAAGATAACAACAGCTTGGTGTAATTAGAATACTTGTTTCTTATTTCGAGGCTTATTTATTCTGTTATCGCGAGGAGCGTCATCGACGTGGCGATCTCAGCCCTTTCCCTGTCATTCTGAGCTCTTCATTACGGTCATTCTGAGCTTGTCGAAGAATCTGAGCCTGTCGAAGAATCTCCACTCAGGGTAAACTCCGCGAAGAATCTACAAAGAAAAAACCACAGATTCTTCGGTCGCCTCGCTCCCTCAGAATGACAAAAAGAGAAGGGCTCGCAATGACAATGGATTATGCTTAGCAATCTCAAATCTTGGGCAAGAGCGCTACATATTTTTCCATACGGCTCATGCCCGCCTCCGATTGTATCATCCAGGTCATCCAGCAAAGTGCTATAGCTTTGTAGCCGACTTCCGGCGCCATGCGCTCCATGAATTTGACGAATTCGATGTCTGTTAGGGGCATTTTCATGTTCGCCTTGGTTAACATTTCAGCGATAACTCGTTTCACTATCTTGTCCGGCATCACCGTATCGATGCCGCCCATCATTCGCAGATATTGAAAGCTGTTTATGCCCACGCCTTTAATCCGGCCTATCTGGTCTTTCTCCCAGTCGTCGAGGCTGGCGTGCTTTGCCCAATAAATGAGAGCCTGCCTATCGTCGAATCCCTTTTCTCTTTTGATTTTGGCCAGGTGATAGGCGACCGACTTCGCCATTTGCCACGAGCGCTTGTTTCTCCAGACTCTCTCCAGCTCAGCGTCATTGGTCACGACTAAATCTTCAAGAGTGCGGATTTTTTCCAGTTCAACGAATTCCTGCCTGAACTGCTCTACCCTGGGCACCACAGCATGGAAGTAGTTTAAGCCGATGGAAGTAAAGGCAGCATCCACCACCATCAGTACGACATTGCCATCCCATCTTTCGGTCCGCAGACAGCGCTCGATATAGTCGCTGACCTCCGGGACCTGCTGCATGTAGCTGTCGGCTGCTTCTTTGAGTTTCAAAACCCGTGAAACCTTTCTGATTTGTAATTCTTTACAGGCTTTTGTATGTATCTTCTCTACGTCTGGCTATTCGCACTATGGTGACCATCTGTGCCTCGTCGTCTATGGCATATACCACTCTGTATTTTTTCACGCGAATACGCCACAGGCCGCTATCAGCCAGCTTCTTGACTCGTAGGGGTCGGGGTTTTTGCGCCAGGGAAGAAATAATTTCAGCGACGGCTTTATACACTCGTTCCGGCAGCTCGTCTAATTGTTTTTGAGCTACATGTCTAAGCTCAATCTTGTAGCTCACCCCGAAGTCTCCGCCCTTTTCTGTGACGTTGATATGTTTCCCAGGTAATGGTGCCTCTCTTATCGGCCAGAGCTTTTAGTCCCCCCCTGATATCTTCCTCGTCCTCCAGTATCTCTAACGTGGCGTCACGGATGAGTTTAGCCATTGAAGTACGTTGTTCAAAAGCTAGGCGGCGGAGCCGCTCATGTTGCTCTTCGGTCAGAAAAATAGTCGTTCGTTTTAAATTTGTGGCCATAGTATATTATCCCCGGAATAAAGGTAACATATATATGTTGATATGTCAAAAAATCTTTAAGGGGTGATAACTTCTATATGCCGAGCGCAGTAATCATCCGGATTTTGTGCTGAACCTTATCCTTCTGATGATATAGAATATGACAGCCGCTGCCACGAAAACGGCAAGTATATCAATATACAGGGAATATTTTTCCAGGACATTCCAATTTTGCTTGAGCAGGTAACCGACAAAAACCAGCGCCAGATTCCACGGTATCGACCCGATAAAAGTGTATAAACAGAACTTGGGAAAATTCATCTTACCGATGCCGGCCGGCAGTGCATTAACCGTCCTCACCAGAGGCAACAATCTTGAGAAAAAGACAGTCAAACTGCCATACTTTTCGAACCAGCCTTCTACCAGTTTAAGATGCTCCATGTTCAGAAGAACATATTTCCCGTATCTTTCAACAAACCCCCTGCCCAGATACTTACCTATTTCATAGGCTATTATGGAACCGGTCAGATTGGCAAAGCTGCTGACCAGGACAATTAACCAGATGTTCATTTCCCCCATATAAGCCAGGAAACCAGCGAATGGTATTACAGCCTCGCTCGGGATTGGAATCAAGGCGGATTCAAGCGTCATGGTGACGAAAATTCCGAGGTATCCCCAGGAGGATATAAGTTGTGTTATGAATTCGAGTATGTTTAATATCATTGCTTAGCCAGCATTATATCATTTAATAATTACGTGCTGAATTGCAGTAATCGGAAAAATTTTTACTGTCTTGCTTTATTCTTAGTGGTTGTGGTGGTAAAATTAGGCTGAGCGTTAAGCATGTCAGGTCATTCTAAGTGGTCGCAGATAAAGCGTCAGAAAGGTGTATCCGACCACCGCAGGGGGCAGCTGTTCACCAAGCTTGCCCGTGAAATTATCGTGGCGGTGCGAGAAGGCGGGCCCAGCCCGGAGAACAATTTCCGCCTGCGCTTGACCATACAGAAAGCCCGCGACAGCAACATGCCGTCTGATAACATCGAGCGGGCGATAAAGAAGGGAAGCGGTGAGGCTGGAGGCGCGGCTCTTTCCGAGATAACATTCGAAGGCTACGGCCCTCACGGCATAGCGGTTATGGTAGAGACGCTGACCGATAACCGCAATCGCACTGTCCAGGAGGTGCGCAGCCTATTTGCCCGTCACGGAGGCAGCCTCGCCTCCAACGGCTCGGTTTCGTGGCTGTTCGATACCAGAGGTGTGATTGTTGTAGAAACCGCTGGTGCGCAAGCCGAGGAACTGGCTCTGACGGCCATTGATGCCGGCGCCGATGATGTCAAAGAGGAAAAGGGATACCTGGAAATTCTGACCACGCCGCAAAATTTGGAGACCGTGCGGAAAGCCGTGGAGAAAATAAAGCTGCCTGTTTCCGCTCAAGTTATGCGCGTGGCTAAGAAAACAGTGGTGCTGGAAGAGAAAGAAGCCGTCCAAACTTTAAAGTTGCTCGACCATCTGGAAGAGCTGGATGACGTCCAGAGTGTTTGCGCTAATCTCGATTACTCCGAGGCGGTCCTGGAGAAGCTGCGGGCTCAGGCATAATTATGCGTGTTCTCGGCATTGACCCGGGCACTTTGAATCTGGGCTACGGTGTGGTGGATGAAGATGCGGGTGAGATGGCGATGGTTGACTGCGGCGTAGTGAGCCTGTCCTCTAAAGTACCTGTCGAGCAGAGGCTTTCCTCTTTGTATAAAAAACTTGTTGAAATTGTAGCCCGCTACCAGCCTGACGAGGTAGCCATTGAGGAGCCGTTTGTGGCGGATAACCGTCGCTCGGCTCTGGCTATAGGCAGAGCCCAGGCAATAGCTATGCTAGCCGCCGCCAATAAAAATTTACCGGTCTTTCGCTACCTGCCAACGCAGGTGAAGCAGCAGGTAACAGATTACGGAGGCAGCAGCAAAGAGCAGGTGCAGGAGATGGTGAAGCTTCAGCTTGGGCTGGCCGAACCTCCTCAACCATCCGACGCCGCCGATGCCTTAGCCGTCGCCATCTGCCACCTCCATCAAAAGCATATCGAGACTTTGCTGGCTAGAGGTAAGTAGTTAAATGATAGTTACCGTAGTTCTCAACTGTAGCGGCGAGTCTTTAGCCTCGCCGACCTCGACCCTGAAGGGTCGAGGCTACATATAAATTGAAGAATGGATCTCGGATACATTAGATTGATGATAGTCTGGTTAGAGGCGTGTAAATAGATGATAGTTGCTTTAGAAGGTATACTTGATAGCCGTGGTATTGATTCGGCCGTGGTTAAAGTTGGCCCGCTCAGCCTGCTGGTATATGTCCCCGGCTCTACACTCAGCCGGCTCGGTACTGTCGGCGACAAGATTCATCTGCATACGCATTTGTACGTCAGGGAAGATAACCTTTCTTTTTACGGCTTCGCTTCCGCCGATGAGCTGGCGCTTTTCCAGAACCTCATCTCCGTTTCCGGCATCGGCCCCAGGGCAGCGCTGGCATTTCTGTCCACCTTGAATGTCGATCAGCTGGCTTCAGCCATCGTCAGCGGCAATGTCGACTTGCTGACTCAGGTACCGGGCATCGGCAAGAAAATGGCCGGGCGGGTGGTACTTGAATTAAAGGGAAAGCTGGAGAAGGGATGGGCAGGTGCCGTAACGCCGGCCTTGACACCGGAAGATGCCGATATCGTGGCTGCTCTAACTACCCTCGGTTATTCACTGAAGGAAGCTACTCAAGCCGTTGCCGGTTTGCCCAATTCCCCGGAGCTTGACCTGGAGGAGAAGATCAAGCTGGCTTTGAGGGAACTGGCTGGAGCGTAGCCAGGAGTAAATATGATTATTGAAATCCTGCTTGCTTTCGTTATATTGCTTTTGGGCGTGTTGATTTTCCTCGTCATCCGGAGCCGGCGAGTGGAGCCGACCGACCTCAAAAATGTCATATCCAGCACCTGGACGGAGCTGGGGCTGGGTGAAAAGATAGGCAGCATAGAGACTCAAGCCAGAGATATTAAAGACAGCTACAGGTCATTCGAGCAAATGCTGCGGGTGCCTAAGGAGAGAGCGTCCTTCGGTGAACTGGCACTGGAGACCATACTGGCTGACCAGCTACCGCCGGACATGTACGGCATCAGGGAGACGGTCTTCGATGGCAAGCGACCTGATGCCAATATAAAGTCGACCGAAGGTCTGGTCTGCATAGATTCCAAGTTTTCCCTGGATAATTACGGCAGGATGCTGTCCACCGAAGACCCGGCTGAGAAGCAGAGGTTAAAGAAGGATTTTATTGCCGATGTCAGGCGTTGCCTCGACAAGATAGCTGTGGACTACGTATGTCCTGATAAAGGTTCTGCCGAGTTTGCCTTTGCCTACATTCCGTCTGAGAGTGTTTATTATTTCCTGCTGAGTGAGGCGTATGACATGCTGCTTGAATACAGTAAGGGCAGTGTTCATTTGGTATCACCGCTGACTCTTTCCGCTTGGATCGGACTAATTAGAGCTGGGGTTCAGGCCAAGAAGCTTTCGGAACAGGCTGAAGAGGTTAAAAATGACCTCATCATAATTTCACGCCGGTTTGTCGAAATTGATGATAAGTGGCGTGTGTTTTTTGGAACGCATCTTAAAAATGCATCTCTCCAGGCAGAAGAATTGGATAAATCTTATAAGAGATTGCGAGACGAGTTCGACCGCATTTCCAAAATCCCCCAAAAATGAAGTAATATTCCCTCTCACTCGACATGACCGATGTAGTGGCGAGGCTTTAGCCTCGCCTATGTTTCCTCTCCCTTGGGTGAGGAAGGGTGCGTAGGCATCCAGCGAGGATTTACTCCCGCTGGGATATGGGGAAAGGGATAGTACTAAGGTGAGGGTGAAAACAAATTCATTACGGTCATTCTGAGGCCTTCATTCCGCTCATTCTGAGCTTGTCGAAGAATCCTGAGCCTGTCGAAGAATCTCCACTCAGGGTAAACTCCGCGAAGAATTTACGTAGAAAAAACCACAGATTCTTCGGTCGCCTTGCTCCCTCAGAATGACAAAAAGAGGAGGGCTCGCAATGACAGCCTATCTAGCCACCAACTTTTATGCTCTCGCCCACATTGGTTGTATAATAAGGTTGAATTTTTACATTTTTATCTGTCATTTTGGTTTTTAACTTTTGGTCTTTGATTTTTTAAACATGTCAAAATTCAAAATCGTCTCCGACTTCAAACTAACCGGCGACCAGCCGCAGGCGGTAGACAAGCTGGTCGAAGGCCTGAATTTAGGCTACAAACAGCAGACATTGGTCGGCGTCACCGGCAGCGGCAAGACCTTTACCATGGCCAATTTAGCGGAAAGGGTGCAGAAGCCGACATTGGTCATCTGCCACAATAAAACGCTGGCCGCTCAGCTAGCCACCGAGTTCAAGGAATACTTCCCTGACAACGCCGTTGAATATTTCGTCAGCTACTATGACTATTACCAGCCGGAAGCCTATCTCCCCAGCACCGATACCTACATCGAGAAGGAAATAGACATAAACGAGGAAATCGATAAGCTGCGCCATTCGGCCACCCGGTCTTTGTTCGACCGCCGGGACGTGCTCATCGTGGCTTCGGTATCCTGTATTTACAGCCTGGGCGAGCCTGAGGAATACCGCAGCTTCGTGGCTACTATTAAGAAGGGCGAAAAATTAAACCGGGGCAAGCTGGTCCGCCGCCTGGTGGACATGCAGTATGAAAGGAACGACTTCGATTTCACCCGCAGCCGGTTTCGCATCCGTGGCGATACGCTGGAGGTACAGCCGGCCTACGAGGAGATAGCAATTAGGATTGAGTTCTTCGGCGATGAGGTCGAGCGCATAGTTGATGTCGACCCGCTTACCGGTGAACTGCTGACCGAGCGTGATTCGGTTGACATTTATCCCGCCAAGCATTTTGTTACCTCACATGACAAGCTTCTGCTGGCTATAGAGGATATCAAAATTGAGCTGGAACAGAGGCTGGGGGAGCTTAAAGACCAGGGCAAGCTGCTTGAAGCTGCCAGGCTTGAGGCGCGGACCAACTATGATATCGAGATGCTCCGCGAGGTCGGCTACTGCCATGCCGTAGAGAACTATTCTAGGCATCTGCAGCGTCGAGCACCCGGCAGCGCGCCGTGGACGTTGCTCGACTATTTCCCCGATGACTTTCTGCTGTTTATCGACGAATCTCACATGACACTGCCTCAAATACGTGGCATGTATCACGGCGACATCTCCCGGAAACGGACGCTGGTCGATTATGGCTTCCGCCTCCCTTCGGCTCTGGACAATCGACCGCTGAATTTTGATGAGTTTAAGGAGCGCATTAACCAGGTTGTCTATGTGTCAGCTACTCCTAGCCCTTATGAATATGAGCACAGCCAGCAGGTGGCGGAGCAGTTGGTCCGTCCCACTGGTCTGCTTGAGCCTACCATTGAGGTCAAGCCCAGCAAAGGACAAATCGACGACCTGATTTACCAGATTAAGACCAGGGTGGACAAAGGCGAGCGCTGCCTGGTAACCACGCTGACCAAGCGTATGGCTGAGCAGTTGGACGATTACCTGAAGGAGATGGAAATCAGGACGCATTATCTGCACTCCGAGATTGATACGCTGGAGCGGGTTGAGATTCTGCGCGACCTTCGCCTCGGCGTCTACGATGTGGTGGTTGGCATAAACCTGCTCCGCGAAGGTTTGGATTTGCCCGAGGTAAGCCTGGTAGCCATCCTCGATGCCGACAAGGAAGGCTATTTAAGGTCGAAGCAGGCGCTCATCCAGACGATGGGACGGGCAGCCCGTCATATTGACGGCCATGTTATCATGTATGCCGATACCGTAACCGGAGCCATGCATGAAGCCATGGAGGAGACTCAGCGGCGTCGCCGTATTCAGGAAGCTTACAACCAAGAGCACGGCATAACTCCGCAGGGCATAAAGAAGGCGATTAAGGACATCACCGAGCGGGTCAAGGTGGTAGCCGAAGCCAGAGCCGCCTATTCGCCCACGCCCATATCCAAGGAGGAAGTCGTGCGGCTCATAAAAGACCTTGAAGCGCAGATGCGAAAAGCCGCCAAGAACCTCGAGTTCGAGAAAGCCGCCCTGCTCCGCGACCGCATCATCGAGCTGCGCAAAGACGAGGAAATCCTGTCACCGCTGACCCGGTTCAACAGAGAATAGGGGCGCGAGGTGAAGGTGGGTGAAAACTTCTCCCTTTGGCAAAGGGAGATTGAGGGAGATTTTAAATCCTTAATTCATTTTGATCGAAAAACGCTAGGCCAAAAGGACTAGTCTATTCGCCTAAGAACGGAGCTGCCCCAGGGTATATGCTACGAGTATGACTGTGGATTACCTTTGATCTCGACGTGCACGCCACAGCGTATGTTCTCGTGAGATGGCATTCTCGGAATCAGATACAAAGTCAGATAGTTCATTTTCGGTCTTAACATAACTAGCCTGCTCGCAAACAAATCCGAGTTCTTGAGCGGCCAGTCCGTATGATTGTGCTAATTCCTGATGACGTCTCAGTTGTAGCCATGCCAACAATGCTGCTGCAAGCGTGACTAGAATACCCGTTGGAGTTAGTGGAAGCTCTGGCCAACGGACGAGGACGATTGCGCCAATAAGCGCGAGTATTTGGGTAACTATTATAGCAACAAACAACTTGCTAGCTAATTTCCGGTTTGTATCTGCGCGTTTACTATACCAGCTTCTCTGGTCATTTATCCGACAAGATAAATAAATATTTTTCCTAACTTTTGTTGTCAGGTTGCGTATCTGTCGCATACATTTAGTAATCTGAGGCTTTGTTGCTAGTGGTCCACCTAACCTAGAGCTAAAAGCTCTTCGTTCCGCCAATATTAATGAAAGATCTCCTACAAATTTTTCATCCAGAATTGCAGGATTCATTCTGATTAAGTACGGTTCGGTACAGGTCATATAACGCCATGCAAGGCTTTTCACCGATTCTGCAACGGTCCTGCCATCGTACCAAACTTGCTCGACGCGAATTATTCTTATAATCCCGGTAATAATAATACTAATTCCCAATACTATGGCACTTGTTAGAGCTAAATGTCCTCTAGTTTGAACATCGGTTATTGCGAAAGATCCTAAGATAGCCGCAATAAATAAAAAGAGTAAGTCAATCGCTATCAATATTAAATAATGCCGCTGAGCATCGTTGGAAGCTGCATCAGAAGCACGAAACAATGCTGGAAGATCATCATTTATTACTTTAATATTTTTAGTACTCATCACGACTATATATTAGTGATCAATATTGATGTGCACTAGAATCAGATTTATGAAATAATTGATATAGTTTCTAATTTTTGTCACTGACTGCATTATCTATTGCCCTAGTAATTTCCATATGATTCCACGGAATTACTTTGATGTCTAATTCCACAATAGCGGGAGGTAAGGATAATGGTGGTTTATCACCCTTATACATAGCTATAACGCCCTTGCCTAGTCTGATACTTTCCCTAATTTCCCAATCAACCCACTTACTTCTGGTTGTATTCTCAGTTATGTAGCATACTGTGACTGATGATTGCCTAATACGTTCTCGTATTCCTCTTCTTACGTATTCCGCATTTTCACTATCAAAAGGTTCTTTGAGTGACCAATCATTAAACTCAAGATTTGTATTCTCATTTTTAGCCTGACCCCGTAGTAGATTTACTTCTGCTAAATCTTCTTCTACGAAACTGATAAATACATTTCGTTTCTTAGGTTCTGCTGCTTCTCTAAGAGAGGCTCTAGCAGCCTCCTCTAGCGCTCTAAGTTCGTCCTTGTTAAGACTTTGACCTCCTCCTCCAGAACCGCCCATATTGCACCTCCTTTAGCCAATACTGGCATTTTGTTTTTCTTGACAAGAAACGCATATTCCGCACGGTGGAATAGTTCCTGCATGACAAGAATATGTCTTGTCAATCCCTTTCCTTTTCGCTATTTGAAGGACATCATGCTTGGTAAAGTTGATAAGTGGAGTGATTACTCTAATTTGACGACCTATCGCAAGGGCAATAAGTGTCTCGGAACCATTAATAAATTCGGTTGTTTGATCTGGGAAAAGATGATGCTCCTGCGAGAGTAAGCCTATTGCAACAGCATTAGCTCCGGTTATATAAGCATAAGCACACCCCGCTAGTATAAATAGTAGATTCCTCCCTGGTAGAAATGCGTCTTCATTTACACGCATATTTCGCTTAGTTAATCCAGATGGTATCAACTGCCCAAAACCCTGCAAATTCATAACAACGGGCCGCGGTAACTGAAATTTGGAATGCAAATTAAGGCACGCACTCCATTCTTGATTTTTGCATATCTGTCCATAATCTATAAATAGAGGGAATTGAGTAAGTCCTTCCTCATGGGCGATTATAGCCATAAGACTAGAATCCACTCCTCCAGAGACAAGCGTAACCACGCTCATTTCATAAACTCCTTTTGAAACACTCGCATTACCACCCAGATCGCGGTGTCTAACCTGGATAAATGTGTTTTAATTCTTTTCGCATAAATTCTCAATTTATCCTCAGTTGCAATATAAACACTAAGACTTGTCATCTCTTTTGTTTTTTCAGGTAGAAGATTTAGTAAAAACATATATTGTAGAACGTGTCTATCTAGAATTGCTAAATTGTCGGCATATCCTATATTGCGTAAAAATAGGCTAGCCTGCTTGGGACCGATGCCAATTGCTATTCGTACGATTTTCATGCGTGTATCCCGCGAATCCCTATTGAAATATAATAGATTTTTAATAGATCCATTTAATTGATATATTGCTTCCGCAGTTCTTCTTATATGATTTGCTCTAAGCTTTGGGTAGCGATATTTTCTCCCAATTCCTGAAGAGGTCTCAGGTAGATAAATTGGTTTTGATAAAGCCTCAAATAACATAAGTTCAAATAATTGCGGATGGCCCAGGCATTTGTTAATATCAAGCAGTCCGGCAGACCAAAGATGGTCCACGGCAGATTGAGCATGTTCAAATGAAACCATACTACCCAGCATACAAGATACTAATTCACGCCATAGCAATTCTTCACTTAATAACGTCCAATCTGATCGTTTACTCATCGTATCCAGTTGTCTGGAAACCGTCCAAACTGCTGTTTCCAATTTGTTTGAATGTCTTAATTTAACCATCTACTGTAAGATTTCTGGCAATCGCTTTCGTAAAGTTATTAAAAAATCATAAGGTAGATATTTTTGTGCTAGTTCAGCGATATTGCCTGAATACAGATACCTATGTATATCTTCCATCCAATTCCGATAGAAAATAAGGTTATATGCTAATGTTGCCTGGGCATAAGGTAATTCAACATTGGAACTAAACTCGATCTGTTGCCCGATAATTTCACGCTGCTGGAAGTGATAGAGTAATCCTGTATTATGATCTATTACGGTCTGAAACCACTCAACACCGTCAAAACTATCTGCACCACAAAGAACGTAAATAAGAATAGAGAGCGGATTGCCTGTACCTAGTAAATGTATAGGATAATAGTGTCCTGTTTCATTCAAAGTATTTCTAATTTTCCAAATTGTTTCAGCTTTCTGAATAATGCCTTGGCCAAGTTCACGTTCTGGCATAGCGATCATTACAGGTGTCAACCTTTCTGCAACACCGTGAGCGACATCTTGGAAAAATTCAGTTGGTGCATGTATGATTGGAACAACGGTGCCTTTATGAGTCTTCTCCTGGTCTCTTAGTACTCCTCGCTCAACCTCATTTACAATTCTCTGGGCGGAATTCCATCGTAATTGTTGCTCTCGCTTGTCAAAATAGAAAGCAAATCCATAGTCATATGATTCTAAGCATTTCCAGAAATGAGCAATTTTCCAAGGTTTAGTTTTTTGCCAGTAGCTCTCATAGTTTCCACTATCAAGAATGATAGCTTTTTGATTAATGACCGCATCTCTCAACATTACTTCTATTCTTTTCTGTTCATGTTTATTCGTGCAATTATATATATCGTATGCGGAGATTAAAAATAAAGGATGTCCAACACTAGTCAAAACACGAAGGTATTCTAAGGGTTTCAGATTAGCTTTGACTGAAGATATGGATGGGAAAAAGGCAGGAAGATTCAAGGAAGCTCCACCAATTGGAATTGAGATTTTTTTAGACATTATATTATTTTTTGATTGAATTTCTGCAATTCCTTCTTTTTGTTGGATTTTGGGTATTTCTTCTCTCTCATGCATCCATCTAACAATATCACTAAGATCTTCCGGGTCTTTTGCCTCATCATTGATTGAACCACGACGAAAATAGACTATACCAGGCCGTAGTTTATGTTCAAAGCCCCAGATAGGTAAGAATGGGCCACCCCTACGAGGAAATATTTCGATAATGCCGAGGGTTTTCCCTGTATAAGTTATAGTCCGATAATGAAATAATGGTATTGGCCTTACTTTACCACCAATTAACGTTTGTAGATTCGCATCGTCCGGATGCTCAATGCCCTCAATAATCTCTTTGGAACCATCTGTATTACAACTAACCCCAATTATTATATATGATGATCCTTCACGTGGTGTATTTGCCATGCAGACTACGTCTTTAATGAACGCAGCTTTAAAGAAATCACTGTCTAATCGGATAGGTCCAGATTTGAAATCGAGGGTTGGGCCTTCGCTTTGACCAATAAGCCTCGGTATGAGGTCCTGATCGTTCATGCTAAGCCTTAATATTCACTTTACTAATAGTGTAGCCCAGCTACTTGAAGATTTCAATGTTTAATCATGTGGCGGTGATGGTAAATAGCCTGTTGTATTATTGTTTAGCAGTATCAAATGTAATGTTGTACTGGCTATAACCTTGGCTTTGGCTACGTCGGTGGTTATCGGCTGCCGCTGTTTGAAGGTCTCGTACATTACCAGGGCGGCGATGGAGGTCGGTGCCAGATGGATTATTCGACAGGCTCAGATCCTTCGACAAGCTCAGGATGAGCGGAAGATTAAAGGGGGAAAGATAGAGCCGGCACGTGTTCTGTAACAGGTGCCGGCTCTAAGTATGGCTAAGTTTTAAAGGTCAGGGTAAGGATATCGGCAAGCTCGACCTTGTCGCCTTCCCTCAATAAGTACCTGCCTTGTCCATTGATGCTGGACCCGTTCAGCTTGGTGCCGTTGGTACTACCGCGGTCCTCGATGTAGCACTCGCCATCTTCGCAGTCGAACCGTATATGCTGCCTGGAAATCAGGTCAGCTTTGTCTGGCTTCACCAGGGAGCGGAAATCACCTCTTCCCAAAGAGCCGGCATTGCCGGATATGGGTATATGCTCCCCGTTCGACAATATAAACTTCGGCCCGGGACCCGTGTCGACGGGTGTGGTGGCTGGGGCACCATTTGAAGCCCGTGTAGCGGTAGCCAGATATCCAGCCCGTGCATGGGCTGCGGCAGGCCTTCTAACAAAAAGGACGACGGCTGCCGTGGCGGCTACAGCCAGAAGCCCGAGCAACATGATATACAACATACCGGAATTGCCCGAGCCGTCGCCGCTCAATCCGCTGGTCAAGATACTACTTGTTCCCGTATTGGCGACGTTTCCACTGCTGGCTATTCCTGCGCTGCTGGTGGTTAAGGTGGATATGTATGGAGCGACGGTTACGGTGGTGCTGGCATTCACGCTGCCATCGCTATTGGTAGCAGTAAGTGTATAGGTAGTTGTATAACCGGGACTCACATTGTATGAGCCAGAACTGGGAACCGAACCAATACCGGGGGATAAAGTGACCGTGGTGGCATTGGTCACCGTCCACGTCAGCACAATTCCCTGCCCACTCTGAATGTAAGATGGGTTAGCGGTAAACGAGCTGATTACCGGCGGACAGTCAATTTGCGGTTGAGGCTGCTGTTGAGGCTGCGCAACTATGACCACATTCGATACTATGTAATTGGACCACCTACAGTTACAAGGCCAGGAACATTCCGGACAACAGCGAAAGCATTGATTAGGCCAGGGGGAGCTCCACCTATAGGGTGCTGGTGTAGGTGGGGCAGGCGGAGGCGGAGGAGGAGGAGGAGGAGGAGGTGGTGGTGGCGGTGGCGGTGGTGGCGGTGGTGGAGGAGGTGGAGGAGGTGGAGGAGGTGGAGGTGGTGGAGGTGGCGGTGGTGCAGGTGGTGGAGGAGCAGAAGAGGTAGAGGTGGCGGTGGCAGTAGCAGTAGCAGTAGCAGTGGCAGTGGCGGAGGAATCGGTGGTGGTGACCGTAGCGGTGGCCGTAGCGGTGGCCGTAGCGGTATCTTCGGCAGATACCGGTGTGGCCTGGAATACTGGCGCAGAGCATAGTAATAATGCTGCTGCTAGGATTAGGATACCTTTTTTGAAGTTCATTTTACCTCCTTATTTATTTTTTATTTTTTAAACTTCAATAACAGAACAGAGCAAACCAAAAATGCTGTTGTCAGGATGAAAATTGTCTTTCTGAAATTCATGGTCACTCCTTGTTTATATCTTGTTTTTGGAAATTGATGCTAAGTTTGCCGGCAAGCTCAATTACATCGCCGTCAGCAAGCGCATGTCGGCCGGTCCCTTTGATATCCGTACCGTTGACCCTGGTGCCGTTGGTGCTGCTGCGGTCCTCGATGTAGTACTGGCCGTTTTCGGACCAGATATTGATGTGCTGCCTGGAAATGTAAGAGACCTGATTATGCGCCATGAATTCCTCAAAGTCATGCCGGCCGAGTGACCTGACATTCCCTGCCAGCAGTATATCGTTCCCACCCGGCAAGGAGAGTTTAGCCGCGGCGACCTCTGCTACAGGCGTGGTGACGGGCTGTGTATCCGCGGTATTTGTGTCTTCAGTTTGAGTTGCGTGACCTGCTTGTGTTTCTGCCGCCTGTACTCTGCGGGCTCTGGCAGGTCTCCTGATAAGCAAGATGACTATGACTATTACTGTTATGGCCAGCAAAGCTATAAGGCCCCACAGCAAATACGGCGGCTGCTCTACATTAACCGTTACCGACGTTGACTGCGAAGTACCGTCAATATAAGTAGCGGTCAGGGTGTATGTAGTCGTCTTATCCGGCGATACCTGCGTGGTGCCGCTGATGCCGACATTGCCAACACCCGTGATTAGTACTCGGATTGCCCCGGGGGCATTCCAGTAGAGGGACGTTGACTGCCCGTTCTGTATCGTGGGCTGGCTGATATTGATGGTGGGTGACACTCTGGGCCTAACCGTTATGGTTGCAGTCGATGATATAGAGCTGCCCGATTTGCCGTTAGCCACCAACGTGTAGGTGGTGGTGGCGGTGGGAGTGACCGTGGTGGAGCCGGAAGAAGCCACCGTTCCAACTCCGGGTGATATAGTCACGCTGCTGGCGTTAGTGGTCGTCCAGGTCAGTATCGCTGTATCCCCGGCTTCGATAGAAGATTTGTTGGCACCGAATGAGCTAATCGAGGGAGGGTTATACATCGGCGCTGGCGTAAAGTCCGGTATGTCCGGTGGATAATAACTCCGGATGTAATTGAAGCTCAGTAAACGCGTTGACCATGAGTACCCGGAAAGGAACCACATCTTCCAGGTGTACCCGCCGGCAGGGTCAAACGACTGGGCAACAAAAGGACCTATTCTCCAGACGCCGGCGTACGGGCGATACCATCTGTAACACAGCCAGTGACCATAGGGTGAAGTGCTGTAAGGGTAGTATTCCCATAAATAGAAATAGCCCGGCCCGTTGAAGGAAACGACCAGATAGATTGCCTCGTTACTGTAAAGGTTGGTCAGTGTCTGACCGTAGCTGTTGACGAGGTAGGCATTTACCATTGAGCTCGGGATACCGGGTTCAATGGACAGCGGCGGCGAGATTTGCAGGCCAGACGAGGTCTGGCTGTATGTTTCTACCTGCACCGGTGGCTCTATAGACTGTCCCGCCTCATCCGGAGGTTGCCATGATTCATCAGGGCTTAATGGCGGAACCGGGTTGTCCTGAGCCTGGACGGGTGAGATTTCAACAATAGCGACTGAGAAGGCCAGGATGATGACCAGCAAAGCCATTAAGATTTTTTTCATATGTGACATTCAACTCCCGAATACCATATGTTTTATTAAGTTAACTATACGTCTGGCGGGAGCAGGCTGCTTGACTCTGGGCTGACAGGTCACTGACAGTTACCTGACAAAATAGAAGACCGCAGATAAATTGTTATTGAGGGGTTAATCTTCGATGCGATTTTCCCGGGGTCAAAAGAGGTGAAACTTTAGATGTATCGCGCCAGCCGGTTCTATGATGTCACCGTCATCCAGACTGACCGGTCCCTGGCCGCTGATGTCCTTGCCGTTCAGGTGGGTGCTGTTGATGCTGCCCAGGTCCTCGACGTACCACTGCTCGTCGTCCAATTTAACCTCGAAATGTCGTCTGGAGATGAGCCCCAGGTCATCCAGGCTCAGCGCTCTGGCGAGGTCACCCCGGCCTATGACTCTGCCCTTGCCGGCAAGATGAATATCAATGCCGTTGGGTAATACTATTTTTGCCCTGGCGGCTGATGGTAAGGCTGCGGATAGCTCTTCGGTCTTTGCCTTACCTGGTGGGGATATCCTATCCTGACTTCTCCGCCGCCTGAGATAAACCGGCAACAGAGCCAGAGCGAGTATTACCACCAGCAGGGAGGCGCCGAGAACCGGCCGGGTGATGATTCCAAAGACTGTAGCCGGGAAGCTAGCTTCTTTGGCAGGGGCTATGGGTGATGGTGGCAGTACTGGCTCAGCAGGTTTGCCTTTTGAATACGTCCAGTAAACAAGATTATTCTGTGGAGTATCCGGTTCTCCAGCAGCCCATTGACCGTCGCTGTAGAACCAAATTCGGTATATATGCTGTCCCTCCGGTTCGTTATTCGTGGGAGTAAAGGGGCCAAGCCGCCACAGGCCGCTTTCCAGCAATTGCCATTTGTAGGCTATCCACTGTCCCTGGAAATCACCGCCAACCGGAAAATATTCATAGATGTAAATCCACCCGGGCGTATTTATGTCCACGTCAAGGTACCAGTTTTCGTTTGCAGTGACCGTGAATTCTTCCTGTCCAGGAGCAGCGATGAAACCAGCGATAAAGTTGGGAGGCGTATTTTTAGACTGAGACGTGGGTTCCAGCAAGACATATTCAACCGGCGGCTTGATTTCATCCTGAGATTGGTCGCCGGCAGGGACATTCGGTATGGTCGTATTATCAGTCGGCGCTCCCAGCGCCCCGACATGTGCCGTCTGGACACTCAGCGCTGAAAAAACGCCGAAAATCAAGGCAAAAGTAAGTAACAGTAACGCGTTTCTCATTTCCGTGACTTGACCTCGACAGATTTTACCGGATAGCCGTCCGCTGACGATAGAGCAGCCCGAAAAGCCTTGGCGTCGGCAAACCTGTGGTCCGGTGAGAACAGGATGCCCTGTGCCAGGCATTTTGCCGTGCGCTTCGATATGCCTCTGGAAATCAGGTAGTCGGCGACAGCAGTGGCTTCACTGTACGAGCGCGGCCAGTTGGATTTGAACAAATCCAGGCAAATTTCGTTCGGCTGTTTGAGAGTGAGGAGATATATACAGGTCTGTGCCAGGCCGAAGAGGTCGCACCGCTGGTCGCAATCCCCGCCAATGAACAACTCGGGAATATCGAAACCCTTATTTGTTATCTTGGTGAACAGGTCATGGCCCGTCTTATCTTTGCCGGAACCATTCAAGTTTTTCGCCGTGCCAAAATCGATAAGCTTGACCGTACCGTCGCCGCTCAACATGATGTTCTTTGGGTTAATATCCCTGTGAATGACGCCAGCCTGGTGAATATAGGAAAGAGCATCCAGCAACTGGCAAGCCCAATTAATGACCTGTGGCTCTTGGAAAGGAGTTCTCGGCGATGATGCCATTAGGGTTTCTCCATTCAGGTACTCAATGACCAGGTGAAATTCGCCCTTATAATAGAAGTTGTCGAGGTGTTTAACTATGCCGGAATGTTTCAGCCGTTTCAGGTAGCTGGATTCAAGCATCAGCTTGTCCAGGTACACGTTATCCATCGACGTGCCCCGGCGCGGTGTCTTGATAATGCACGCCCTGCCTGTTTTACGCTCCCGGGCAAACCATATAGTCGCCATGCCACCCTGTTTATGAGGCGGTGCCATTAGTTCATAGCGCCCGTTAACGACGTATATGTTATTACCCGCCTGGGCTGGCGTCTGTGTCTTCCCGTGGCCCGAGCCTGAGCCATGACTCTTACGCCTGCGCAGAGCAATCAGTACAGCCACGGCTACTCCCAAAACCGCATAGACTAGGACCATTAACGAAACGATATCATCTGTAGGCCACATCATATTCTCCTGATGCTGGTCTGGGCTGTAATCATAGCCTGCCAGGATGGAAGGTTGTCGGGTTTTACTATTACTATCGATATATTATCCGGTCCGCCCGCCAGGTTAGCCTGAGCCGTCAGGTCAATGCAGGCCTGGTTGGGATTGGGAGCACCTATAACGGTCTCCGATATCTCAGGTGAAGGCAGCACGCCGCAAAGACCGTCGGAACAGAGGAGGATATTGTCGCCGGCGTACAGTTTTACATAATGCAGGTCCGGGACAATGTTCCGGGAGTAACCAAGTACGCGTGTTATTTCGTTCTTACGCGGGTGGTTCCAAGCTTGTTCCGGTGTGATGGCCCCGGCATCGACAAGCTGTTGGACTACAGAATGGTCTTTGGTGACCTGGATGGTCTCCCGTCTGTTTATTACGTAGCACCTGGAATCACCTATGTGGGCTACGTATAGCTCACCACCTACCACAAGTGCAGCGGTCAGCGTAGTACCCATGCCCTTCAACTCACCGTCGGTGGCGGAATCCAGAACCTTGCGGTTAGCCTTCTTGAAGGCAGCGGCCAAAATAGAGAGGGGTGTTGCCGGGGATTGGGCGAGAAGACCGGAAATACACTCTGCATGGAGGGTCCTGGTGGCGAGATCGCTGGCAATTTCACCGGCACTGTGCCCACCCATACCGTCTGCCACGGCAAAGAGGCCAGCGGAGATTGTTCCCAGGTGGGTCCTGAGATCAAAGCTGGTGCATAGGACACTATCTTCGTTGAGGTCTCTTAACAGGCCTGTGTCCCAGCTATAACCTGTTTCCAATAAATCCTCCCGCATTTCTGCTTCATTTCGTCTCCTTCAGCAATCTGAAGGTCAGGGTAAGTTCCGGCTGACCGGCCAGTTCAATCTTATCGCCGTCTTTGAGAGCCTTCTTTCTTTTGTCATAGATATCAATTCCGTTAAGCTTGGTATGGTTGGTGCTGCCCGTGCCGTCGCGTCCGTAGTCCTTCAAGTAGTATTTGCCTATATCATAGGTAATCAAAATATGCTGCCTTGAAACTTTCATCAGTAAGTCTTGTGACAGCGTGCCGTTAAAATCGCTGCGCTCTATGAACACAGGCTCACCCGTAAGGGTGATTTCAGCACCGCCCGGCATCATCACCTTGGCTTTTGGTGCAGAAGACCGCAGTGCGCCCCGTTTCTGCCTAACTGACCGCTTGCCTGTCTTTGTTTGCTCTATATCGGCGAAATATTTACCGCATGTGTAACAGAAGAAACTGGCCGCGTTGTTTGTGTTTCGGCACCTGGGGCAGATGATTTTGCGTTCAGTCCCGTCCGGTTCTATGGCGGCAAGAGGCAGCCCGCATCGGCGACAGACTTTTTCGTTCGGCTCATTCCTGGTATGGCATGCCCGACAAAGCACTTTCGCTCGTTTAGTCATTATTTTAGCAGTCCGTGGTTTTAACATCAGTGTAATTGATTGATGAGGACTTTGCTTGACAGCTTTCTGACAAATACCTAATATAAATCTGATATACTAATAGTTCCAGGACGATTATGACGCATGTATTATACTACAGGGAGCAAATATGGGCCCAAACGGTTGGAGGTTAGGCGTGGCTTCTCTAATTGTGAAGAGGGGTAATGCGGAGGATATTGGTAAAATCTTCACTTTGAACAACCCATATACCGTAGTGGGTCGACTCACTTCGCAGAATAAACCTGATATAGAATTGAGCGCCGATGTTATTTCCAGACGGCACCTGGAAATCCTGCTGCAGGATAACAAGTACTGGCTGAAAGACCTGGGCAGTACCAACGGCACCATGCTCAATGATGACAGGATAATTGCCGGCAATTTATACGAACTCAAGCATAACTGCAAGATCGGCCTTGGGGTGGAAGGCGCTTCAGCGCATACCGTTCTGGTGTTTAAGGAATCCGAAGACACTAACATAATGCACGGGAAAGAACCCCCCGCTGGAAAGTACGGCACGTTTCCTGTAGTGTCATGGCTGAAAATCGACGAGGGGAAAAAGGAAGCCCTGGTAGACGGCAAACAGAAGAAGCTATCCAAAAAGGAGTATGAGCTGATACTGTTGCTTTATAGAAACACTGGAAATATATGTTCTCGTGACGAGATAATTGAAGCCGTGTGGCCTGAAAGCAAGGACCCTTCAGCCATATCTGATGCCACCATCGACCAGCTAATTCACAGGCTACGTGAAAAAGTGGAACCCGAACCTGCCAAACCCTCGCGTATCATTAGCAAAAAAGCATTTGGTTATATGCTGGTGTAAATAGGTTTTTTGCACGCGCGCGAGCTGTGGTGTGAGCTACCGGTTCCTTTGTTTGAAGGCTTCGTACATTACCAAGGCGGCAGCGACAGAAGCGTTAAGCGAGTTGATTTCACCTTGCATGGGGATATGCGCCATAAAATCGCATCGCTTTCTGACCAGCTCGGATAATCCCTTGCCTTCACTGCCGATGACAATCGCCATCGGTGACTTGAAGTCCATCTGGCTGTATTCGACTGTGCCGCTGCGGTCTATGCCGATGACCCAGACATTGTTCTTTTTGAGGGTTTCAATGGCCTGGGCAGGGCTCGATACGCTGGCTACCGGCATATACCACACAGCGCCGGCCGATGCCTTAGCCACGGTGGCGGTGAGGCCGGCTGCCCTTCTTTCTCTGATAATCACCCCATGAATACCACTGGCATAAGCAGTCCTCAGGATTGAGCCCAGATTCTGCGGGTCTTCAATACCATCAAGAATCACATAGAGCGGTGGCTCATTCTTTTCTGCGGAGATGGCGAGCAAATCATCCAGGCTGACATACTCTTTGACTGGAGCGTAAGCAATAACTCCCTGATTGGCAGGGGTTGTGCTTTGCTTATCTATGATATGCCTGGCCACACGTTCCACGGGAATACCTCTGGCTCGAGCCAGGCGAAGTATTTCAGTGACAGCATCGCCTGGCTTGATATTGTCGGCCAGCAATATTTTATCCATGGGATGGCCGGCCTTTAGCAACTCGATTACCGGGTTTTTCCCTTCGATGACGGATACCATGTTACCTGGCATATTGTATTAGGCCGAGGCGGCTAATTCAAACTTAGAGTTGAGATTGCCACGGCACTTTGTGCCTCGCAATGACAGAAGAAAAAAGCTCCTGGCAATGACATGGGGGCCAGATTCAGTCGGTAAAGACGTAGCTGCCCTTTTTGAGGTAGGAGTAGAAGGTGAGTATGGTGGAGACAATCGCCAGATACATCAGGACGGCCAGTAGCCAGTCGGGGCCGATGCCGAAAACGGCGATCACCAGCGGTGCCAGCCAGAACCAGAAATTGACCTTAGCCACACCTGTAGGTGTGGGAAATTCCATGGCACGGCTGCGGCTTTTCCAGAGATAAGAGCCTATGCCGGCAAATACGGCGACTCCTCCGGCAAGCGCCAGCACCGCGTAGGGATAGGGATTGAGGGGCATCAGGTGATCTGCCTTGGAAAACAGTCCGGCCATTATAGCTAGAATCAGGCTGGGCATAAACAATATCTCGTCGGCCACCAGGTCGAAAAGCGATCCACCCAGGCTCGACTGCCCCAGTCTGCGGGCAAGTAAGCCGTCCAGGCCGTCAGTAGCCGCGGCAATGAGGATTAGAATGCCCGCCGCCAGGAATTGTCCTTGCCACAAGAGCCAGGCAATGATACCAGCCATAACCACGCGCACCGCGGTTACAATATTGGGTACATTGAGAGACAACTTTAATTCTTGTTTTGTCGCCGGATTATCTGTTGGTTTGGATTTCATGGGATGAGACGTTTCCTCTTGTTGGTCTGAGAATGCAGAATAGCATGACGTGTAGATACCTGTCAATCACGATTTTCTGTCGGGTACATTGGAGCGTCGGCTCCAATCGTGCCTGGAGCATCCGCTCCAGGCTACCCCTATTTTTTAAGCCGCCTTATCTTCTTGAGTTCTGCTGCCACTCATAAACTAAACTTTTTATGGCTTTTATCGTTTCTTATGTTAACCAGTCTAATATTCTGGGAGAGAAGACACATGTTAGATGTAAACAGATTAACAATTAGAGAAATAGAGATATTACGCCTTATTGCCATCGGTCATTTGAATAAACAGATTGCCGCCGATTTCAATATCAGTGAATAAGCTATTAAGAATAATATGACCAGAATATTGAGAAAGCTCGATGCCGTTAACCGCACCGAAGCCGTAGTCAAGGCAGCCGTGTGCGGCCTGGTGCCGCTTAGCTCGGACTAATAGCTGTCATCTGCAGCATAAATTGAGGGGGGAGTCGTTTGCAGGGCTCCTCCTTTTTGATTTCTCATGCATGTCTGCACAGCCCGATTTTCTCCCGCAGCCGATGAGACATTAGTCACATATTAATCGGACATAGTGTAGTATGTTAATAGTAGAGTTAAGAAGAGAAGGTGAGGGTATGACAAAGAGATTCTTGATATGCCGACTATTGATCGGTAGTCGCCCTCAGCCGGGAGCGTAGGCGAGGAAGCGGTGAAGTGCAACGACCGGTTGTGGGAGGCGAAGGTTCCCGAGCTCCTCGTCGGGCAGTTGAGGGTTCATCCGGAAACGAGCCACTTTGGTGAAGGGAACCAAAAAGAAGGAGTAGTGGAACGAAGCGAGGGACAGGCTCGAAGTTATCGAGGCTGTCCTTTTTTATGCCAGCTCATCTGACGTCATCTAATAGTACTTAATCGGCTATCGACTATAGAGCGGTATCAGTGTCCTTCTCGTCCGTATCATCTGCTGCCTGTGAGGTCGGTGGTATCGGCACGGTTGGGACCTCAGTAATTACGGGATAGTCCGTGGTAGCTGGTGCAGGTGGCTTTTTAAGTAGCGGGTCAGGTACAACAGTCGACGTGGGATATGTTGCCAACGTCGGTTCAGGAGCCGGCGCTGGTTCAACAGATGGTAGGGAATCGATCACCGTTGGCAAAGTTGGTGCTGGTAGTCCTGGTTCGGGCGTGATTTCCGGTGACGGAACTGTTGCCACCGCAAAATCCGGGTTTAGCTCATTTGTGGCTTCAGGAGTCTGTAATGTCTCAGGTGCCGGCGTGGCTGAAACCTCAGTAATTACGGGAGGCTCTGCTGCAGCCGGTGCTGGTTCGAAAGCCAGTTCGGCTGAATCTGTCACTGCCGGCGAAGTTGGTGCCGGTGGTGCAGGTTCGGGCGTGATTACCGGTGACGGCACTGTTACCAGAGTAGAATCAATGTTTGGCTCATTCATAGCTTCAGGAGTCTGTAATGTCTCAGGTGCCGGCACGGCTGGAACCTCAGTAATTACAGGAGTCTCTGTTGCAGCTGGTGTAGATGGCGTCGTTTCCAGCACCCGGTCGGGGACATCAACCGGTGTCGAATATGTGGCTAAGGCAAGCTCCGGATCCGGTGTCAGTTCAACTGAGTCTGATACTGATGGCTCAAATGTTACCGGAGATAGTGTTGCTACGGGAGGCTCGGCAGTTGTTATTTCATTCGCTGCCATAGGCTTGGTTGCCGGGGTGCCGGCTGTTACATCTGTTAATATCGGGTGCGGGAAGGTTACGCACGGTGGGTCAGGGCTGGGTGAAGGATGTGGATGCGGGCACGGCGAAGGATGTGGCTGCGGGCATGGTGAAGGTTGCGGATGTGAGCAAGGATGTACATAATTTACCCAGGGGTTGTAGGGATTATAAAAAAGATACGGGGAAAAATAATAATAGTCATAAGGCCATGAAGATGGTGAATAACCGATCGGAGTACAGGTAGGCTGGTACGAGCAGGGATTCGAACAATAAGGTGTACTTACCACACCGTTGTTAACACAACTTTGTGCCACTTTATCACAGGTGCTGCACTTCGAAGATGTCTGTTGTAGTTGGTCTTGAAGCTGCTGGTTCTGGTTCTGAACGTTTCTAAGAGTATCTTGTGCAGCTGACAGGTTATTTTGCGTCGTTGCCAGCGATAAACTCAGCGCCTGTACTTGATATTGAAGTTCCTGCAGGTCTTTCTGGCTGGCAGTAGGAGTGCAGGCAGCACCGAGGAATGTAATTAAAAGTAGCAAACAAGCTAACCCGAATACCTTTTTCAACAATTTCCACCTCCCTAGGGAAGGATACTTCCACTTACAACATGGTTGTTCAGAAAACGGCCAAACGCGTTTACAGAACCCATGTGTAAGTGGACTAATTAAACTATAAATCAGGAAATGAGCTTTGTCAAATAGCGACAGGTGTGAATATGCCGCTATTTAGTGAATCGGTAAGAATTTTACAATTCATTTCCGCTTTGTTAGACTTACGCGGATATTCAACACCTATTACCGGAGGGACTATGAGAAAAGGCCAGATACTATTCATGCTCGCATTACTCACGGCAGCGATGATATTATCGGCCTGCAGTCAAACGCCTGCCGAGACAACTACGCCAGCAACATCGACCACAGAAGGAGGTAGTGCCATGCAGTGGTCCAGTCCGCCACCGATGACTATTGACCAGAACAAGCAGTACACGGCGACCATAAAAACCAACTACGGAGATATCGTACTACAGCTCTTTCCCAAAGATGCCCCAGTTACTGTAAATAATTTCGTTTTCCTGGCTCGCCAGGGCTTCTACAACGGCGTGAAGTTTCACCGCGTGGTTAAGGGTTTTGTGATTCAGGGCGGTGACCCGACGGGTACCGGCACCGGCGGACCGGGATACAGGTTTGCCGATGAAAAAATCACTAGAGACTATGTTGCCGGCACTCTGGCTATGGCCAATGCCGGGTCCGATACCAACGGCAGCCAGTTCTTCATCACCTTAGTAGACCTCAGCGGCAGTCTGCCCAAAAAGTATACCATCTTCGGTCAGGTGACCGGCGGATTTGATGTGGTACAGAAGATAGGGGATGTGCCGGTGGAGGGTTCGTCGCCTATAAAGGACGTCCTTATAGATAGCATTACCATCGAGGAAAAATAGCTAAGGCAATCCTGAGTCGAAAGTTGCATGTCATGGCGAGGAGCGTGAGCGACGTGGCGATCTCGAATCCTCTCTATGTCATTCTGAGCCTGTCGAAGAATCTCCACTCAGGGTAAACTCCGCGAAGAATATACGTAGAAAAAGCCACAGATTCTTCGGTCGCCTTGCTCCCTCAGAATGACAAAAAAAGAAGGGCTCAGAATGATATATGGCGAAGGGCTCGCAATGACAGTGCTTTTGCTTCTATCGTGCTTGGAGCAGATGCTCCAGACAACCCGTTATGTTGAATTTTTGGGGCTCTGTGCCGTGGGTTCTCTGCTGAAGCCTTCTTCTTCCAGCTTTTCCATAATCCGGGCAGCTCTGGGATAGCCGATGCGTAGTCGGCGCTGCAAAAAGGAAGTTGAGATGTATTTATGCTCTTTGGCTAGCTGCCTGGCGGACTCCATCATTGAGTCTTCGCCGCCTTTTTCAGCCGAGGCAAGATGGCTCATATCCTCAAATCTGATTGGCTCTGTCTCCGGTCGGCGCTGATTGCCCCAGAAATAGACTATGCGCTCGGTCTCGGCATCGGAGATGAAAGTTCCTTGAAGTCGCTTTGGCTTGGCGGCGTCGGTGGGCATGTATAGCATATCGCCTCTGCCCAGCAGCTTCTCAGCCCCGGCGGAATCAAGTATGGTACGTGAGTCCACCTGTGAGGTGAGCGCAAAGCTGATGCGGGTGGGGAAGTTGGCTTTGATAAGGCCGGTGACCACATCAACCGATGGACGTTGAGTAGCCACAATTAGATGAATGCCTGTGGCACGAGCCAGTTGGGCTAAGCGGCATAGTGTGCGTTCTACCTCATCGAAGGCAGCCATCATCAAGTCAGCCAGCTCATCTATGACCAAAACCACATAGGGTATTGACTCACCGGGATGCCGGCTCTTGTTATAGCCTTCGATGTTACGTGCCCCAACCTGGGCGAACTTCTGATAGCGGTTGTCCATCTCCTGATTGAGCCAGCGCAGTGCCAGCACCGCTTTGTCAGCGTCAACAACCACCGGAGCCACCAGATGTGGCAGTGTATTGAAATTGACCAGCTCCACTCGCTTGGGGTCAATCATGATGAACTGGACATCATCCGGGGTGTTTTGCAGGAGCAGGCAGCAGATGGTGGAGTTGAGGCAGGCGGTCTTACCGCTGCCGGTGGCTCCGGCAATAAGCAGGTGGGGCATTCTGGATAAATCGGCAGCCACCGTTTCGCCGCCGGCACCCTTGCCCAAGGCCAGGGCCAGTTTCGACTTGGCATAGGCTTTTTGAAAAGCGGTGCTTTCGATTACACTCCTGAGGTTGACCAGGCCGAACGTGGTGTTGGGGACTTCGACGCCGACTATCGATTTTCCCGGTACCGGAGCTTCAATCCTGATGCTTGATGCTGCCAGAGCTAAAGCCAGGTCGCTGGCCAGGGCACTGATACGGTCTACTTTAACCCTGGTTTTCGATATCTCCTCGGTGCGTACTTGAATTTCGCCGTTTTTATCCCTTTCTCTAATCTCCTTGTATTTGCGGTCCCAACCCGGCTCGACTCCGAACTGAG
>JBAVQV010000128.1:0-9174 GCA_049694415.1 Dehalococcoidia bacterium | reverse complement strand
GCACCAGCACGTCGCCGCCTGCCGGCAGCTTTCTATCGCCTGGGACTGGTTGGTGTAATATGTGCATCCTACCTGGGCGCACTGAGCCTGGCTGGCCGAGTAGACCTGGCCGTCCTTGCAGCAGTATCCCATCGGCTGGCAGCGTTCAATCGCCTGGGCCTGGTTGGTGTACCAGGCGCCTCCTACCTGGGCGCACTGAGCCTGTGTGGTCTGGCCGACCTGGCCGCCTGCGCAGCACCAGCCTACCGGCTGACAGGCTCGCGTCGCCTCGGCCTGAGTGGTGGACCAGTAGCCTCCCACCTGGGCGCACTGAGCCTTGGTGGTCTGGTTGACCTTGAAGTCCTTGCAGCACCAGCCTTCCGGCTCGCTGTAGCACCACCAATTTTGCTTTTCGTCAGGGGAGTAGTAGCAGCGCTCATCTGAGCATTTCTGGGTGAACCCACGGCTTGCTGCATCCTCAGGTGTCAGACAGTAGGGGCAGCTGTCGGGGCATTTTAAAAACTCAGGTTTATTGGCAGTCGTAGGCGTTGATGGAGTTGTGGTACGTGGCGTGAAAACCTGAGGTAACCATTTTGGCGAACGAGGCTCGGTCTGGTTATCCGTCGACCCTGATTGCCCGGCAGGTATAAGATTGGCGGCAAGAGATAGCGTTAGCTCTGCCGTATCGCTGCCGTATTCGTTGCTGGCCATGATGATGGCGATAAACTTACCGCTGTCATCCGTCGTTATTGCAGAGGCCGGCAGCCCGTTGGCAGTCCCTTGAAGGGTGGCGCCGGAAGGGTTACTGATGTTTTTAATGTTAGTGCCCGCCTCATTTATCTGTACATTCGCGGCGCGCTTCACCTTGAAGGTGTAGACGGCGGCGGAATCGGCGGCATCCAGTTCCATGGGTTCAGCCTTGAACACCTCGATGACCGGTCCATTCCCGCCTATAGCGGATTGGGCGTAATCGACTTTATTCTGTTCTAAGGGCTCAGCCTGGCACACCTGGACGTCTGGTAGCATCCCGCCTCTGTGCGACTGTTCAGTGTACACGACTGCCCCGGCAGTTGTGAGACCAAGCAGTACCAGGCACAGACACAACCTGACAAGGCTATTCGTACGGTGGACCCATCTAAAACCTGATAATCTCATTACTCAACCTCCCATTAAAATCAGTGTAACGCCTAGACTTTTTAGGTGTAGTGCCCAGTTGATGTAACCCCAGGCACAGGAGCAGTTTAGTAGCGATAGAAAATAAAAAGAAAGCCGTCTACGAGTCCCTAAATTATATAGGAACATCGCTAGCGTTAGTATGCACCATGTTTTTACATATGTCAATGGTCGTGTCAGAGCAGAATCCCCGAAGGGCCAGCCTCTTAGTTTTTTGGCTTGCCTATGCCTTGCCAGCGAGTCGCTCCTCTTTTAGAAGGCCAGGACAACAATTTAGCGATATGTTCAATACACGTTGGATGTCAGGGGGCACTGCTTAGGAAAACCTACGCAGGACGGATTTGGGATTGAACGGGCCGCCGTGGGTGCAGTAGATTTTTGTTGGTTTTTTCCGCAATATCAGCTTGAGGCTTTCCTTTAGCTGGAACATGTTGTCGGCGAACAGGGGGTAGTTCGGCTGCCAAAAGCGGAGCATTCCCCGCATGACGAGGTCGCCGACGATGAATTCACCGTTGGGCAGAATCACCGATACGGAGCCGGGAGTGTGGCCCGGTGTGTGTATTACCTTGCCGTCGACGCCGAATTTACTTAGGTCCATATCCTCGTCAATAAGGATATCGGGTTTAACCGGTGGCGCTGTAGCGGGACCTCGACGTTCTAGCATGGGCAGGAGCATACGGCCGATGAAGCCGGTAGGTTTTAAGGCAGGGTCTTGACCTGTTTTTAAGGCGTCAGCATCGAGCTTGTGGACGGCTATCGGCGCGCCGGTCTGCTTCTTTAACTCGGCGGCGCTGCCGAAGTGGTCGGCATGGCCGTGGGTGATGAGGATAAGGGAGAGCCAGCCGGGGTCAATGCCGTTCTCGGTTAGTTTGTCGATAATAGCGGGAGCGCTTCCCGGATAGCCGGTGTCAATAAGCACCGGGCGCTTGCCCAGGACGACAAAGGCATTGGCCCAGCCCAGGGAAATTTGAATTACCGATGAACTCTGTTGTGCCATTTTACCACCCCTCCCTTACTATAGTTATGTAGCTATATTAGGAGGACATGCGCTGGCTGTCAAGATGGTGTTTCCCCCTCACTCTAACTCTCTCCCTCCAGGGGCTTTGCCCTAAAAGGGGTACTTGCCTCAAAAGTCGGGCAGTTGCCCCAAAAGTGTCGAAGTTATGTACTACAATTTATTTTCTTGGCAATGTCTACCATTATATACAGGTTTGTATATAATGGTAGTAAGCGATTATGGATATGGTTACGAAAATTATTAGCATATATAAGGAGACAAGAGCATTCCTTACGGCGAGATGGGATTTTATCCTCCATCGATTTTGGCAAGTACTCTCTATCCTCTCTATTTTCTACTTTGCCATGTCTGGGTTACTTACTTTATTGGCTTCGTTTAACTTGGTCGATAAAGATTGGGGTGGCATGATGGTAGAATTTTTAAAAGATATATCAATTTTACTACTTCTCTTAATTATAATAATGTTTGCCCTGTCTACATTTAGAAGGGGGAGAAAAAGCTTTGACCGTATCATTAAGTACCGAGAGTTTAATTTAGATAAAAGACTAGCGAATATTGAAACTAGATTAGACAATATAGAATCAAGACTATCAGTAATTGAAACTAGGTTAGATGATTTAGAAGCCAGAGTAGAAAAGATTGAGAATAAATTACATATGAAAAACGTAGTAAAAGGGATGGGGAAAAGGAGAAAAAAATGAAAGCATTTGGTTGGACATTATTCTCAATAAGTTTACTAGTATTTATATGGAAAGGTTTATCTCTATTTATTATGTTCGCAGAGGGGATTCGGTATTCATTGGCACAAGAAATAATAGGGACTATATTTTTAGTATGTATTAGTATAATACTTGCTGGAGTAGGCTGGAAGTTATCACATCAAAAACCAAAGCCGAAGTATCTTGTATGCCCTAACGGATGCAATATAACACAAACAGGTTCTAAGTTTTGCGGTCTTTGTGGTACACGGTTAATTTGGAGATAAAAATAAGTCAACTGAGAGCTGGCTTGACTTATTCGTGAACCTTAACACTAAAGATATGGCTAATATCTTGACCGCTATAAGCATCATATTCCTGTTGATTACTATGAAATGATACGACCTGCTCTTTTAGGACATTCAATTCTGGTTGATTCCATGAAACAGTTGTTTGTTCTCTGAATACTCTTTTCTCATATAGGTCAACGGCATACTCTTTATCAGCAATAGCGAGATTGGTAGGTTTTAAGCTTACAGATAATAAATAACCTTGCGGATAATATGTACGAGTGTCAGCCCAAATACGTGTTGCAGTTGCGATTGGTGGCGAAAGCTGGACATCGGCTTGTTTTGCCCCGTTCTCTAATTGTGGTAAAAGCTGATTAACAGTCTGATTTAATTGATTCCTTAAATCTTGTGCTTCGCTCTTAATCTTATCTTTTGTATCTGGACTAATAGTAATGCAAGAACTTAATATCATCGTGATTCCAATAAATGCCAGTATCAATAAAAGAAAATTGAATTTGCGGTTACTAAATATATGTCCCATAGCTTACGTCCTCTTATCCTCCTCCTACAAGGCAATTATAACACTATTTTGGACTTATAAGGCAAAAGAGCCAGTTGCCCTAAAACTACTTGAAAATATAGACTTTTAGGGCAAAGCTCCCTCCAGGGGAGAGAGAACAGAAGGGTGAAGGTCTATCCCTACCTTTTTGGATGCTGGCGAAAAAATTGTGAAAAATTCACTAAAAAACCCCTTGACAAAGGCGGGATAGGCGGTTTATAATATATCTAGATATATCGAGATAGCACTAGATATGTCATAATAAAAGGAGGACTGAAATGGGTTACTTTAGAATACTGGCAGCTATTCCCGGTTTCTTTCTGAGTTCATTATTCTTTATGCTTCTCTGGGGCGTTATCGCTCCCAAGATGGGCTGGCAGGGAATAGACTATCCCATGGCCATGCTGATTACCATCACACTGTGGATAGCGGTGGCGCCTCTGGCGGCGGCGGCCGGTAGGGGCGGTAGAACATGGCACCGGCGCAGCAGTTAATTACAAGGAGGATATTGATATGTTTAGAGACAGAGCTTTTGGAGGTGAGCGATTTTTCCACAGCTTTGGTCGGGGAAGTCCTTTTCATAAGGGGAACTTGAAATATGTAATACTCGACCTGCTGAAAGAGAAGCCGCGATACGGGTATGAAATCATCCGGGACCTCGAGGAACGCTCCCACGGATTTTACACACCGAGCGCGGGGGTGGTGTATCCCACGCTGCAGATGCTCGAAGAAATGGGCTATGCCAGCTCCGTAGAACGGGACGGTAAGAAGGTCTATACTATAACCAAGGAAGGCACTAAATTCCTGTCGGAGCGGGAGGACTTAGCCGAAGAAGTCAAGAGCCACATGAAGCATCACTGGAACCCGGAGAATATGGGCGTAATTATGGAGATGATGGGCGATTTCAGAGAGTTGGCGCGATTGATGAAGCAGCGGGCACGGAGCATAGAGCCCGACAAAATGAAGCGCATACGTGATATCATTGCCGGCGCTACCAGGGACATCAAGGCCATATTGCAGAGTTAAAGCTATTCTCAAGTGAGCATATATCAGCAAAGAAAGGGAGGACTGAAATGGGCTTCATTAGCATACTGGCGGCTATTCCCGGTTTCTTTCTGAGTTCATTATTTTTTATGCTGCTGTGGCGTGTTATTGCGCCCAAGCTTGGCCTGCAGGGTATAGACTATCCCACGGCCATGCTGATTACCATTACATTGTGGATAGCTGTAGCGCCTCTGGCGGCAGCCGCCGGCAGAAGAGTAAGACGGGAACAGCAAAACGATTTATCCTGACCTGGAATTAGACGTGGGCGGATTGTCTTAAGTTTCACCCTCACCCTGGTCCTATCCCATTCCCCGTATCCCAGCGGGAGTAAATCCTCGCTGGATGCCTGCCCACCCCTCGCCCCTCAAGGGAGAGGGGGGTGATTTTTAGAACCAACCCCACGTTTCTTTATAACTTTGTAACCTTTTACGGCTAAATTTAACGACTTTTTAATTATCGCCTTGCTACAATCCTCGGCAAGGAGGGTTAAAGCAATATGGCACAAGAACAACATCATGAGGAGCTGGTAAGCGGCATCGCGGAACAACTGGAGCTTATACTGAAGAAATCGAAACAGGCGGTATACATCTATCTAGATGATACCCACAAGGTGTGCAACAAGAACTTTGCCAAGCTGCTGGGCTATAAGTCGGCAAAGGAGTGGGCAGATACCGAGGTACCGCTGGCCGATGTTGACGAAGCGGACCAGAAAGCTGTGATTTCAGCGTTTGAAAAGGCTACCGAAAAGTTTACTGCCAGCAGCCTTGATGTCGCGATGAGAAATGTGAAGACCAACAAGCTGGTTAAAACCAAGGTGATAGTGGCACCTACGATGTATCAGGGTCATGTTTTTGCCATTCATTTCATAAGCGAGCTCTGATTTGCGGGGCCGTAATTGGGACATAATCAGTTGAAGTCGTGGGGATAATAGAATATGGGCTCAGTGTTAGAGACGGGAAGAGTGCGGATATTTGACAGCCGCCAGAACAAAATAGTGTACGTCGCCAGGGTCAGCAAGACCGATGCCGAGTGGAAGAAAATATTGACCCGCGAGCAATACGAGGTAACCAGCGAAAAGGGAACAGAACACTCCTTCACCTGCACCTTCGAAGAAATAAAAGAATCGGGCATGTACCAGTGTGTACGTTGCAGTACCGATTTGTTCCGGTCGGCGACCAAGTTTGAATCGGGCACAGGCTGGCCTAGCTACTACGAGCCGGTCTCGGATTTGAATATAAGGTTGATAGGAGATTTCAGCCTGGGCATGAACCGGACAGAGGTGCTCTGCGCCAGATGCGATGCCCATCTGGGCCATGTCTTCAATGACGGCCCACCGCCCACAGGTATGCGCTACTGTATTAATGGGGCAGCGCTGAAATTCATCAAGGAATAAGCAAATAAGATGAAGCAAGAAAAGGCTAAAATCAATCGCAGTACGGATAAGGAAATAGCCACGCTGGCCGGCGGCTGCTTCTGGTGTCTGGAAGCCATTTTCAAGGAAGTAAAGGGTATGGAGAAGGTGGTCTCCGGCTACTCCGGCGGCACCGCTGTCAATCCGTCTTATAACGAGGTCTGCAGCGGGATTACGGGACATGCCGAGTCGGTACAGTTGACTTACCACCCGAAGCAAATATCGTTTAAGGAAATACTGGCCATCTTCTTCGCCGTGCACGACCCGACGACGCTGAACAGGCAGGGGGTCGATGTCGGGACACAGTACCGGTCAGCCATCTTTTATCACAATGAGGAGCAGAAAACTGCTGCCGAGGAGGCAATTAAACAGTTGAAGGCCTCGAAAGCCTGGGGTGCGTCGGTGGTGACCCAGGTGACGCCGTATAAGAATTTCTACCCGGCGGAGGAATATCATCAGGAGTACTTCGCCAGGAACCCGGAGCGCTTGTACTGCAGCGTGGTGATTGCTCCAAAGCTGGATAAATTCCGAAAGCAGTATCTCCAGAAAAATAAAAAATCAAAATGGCAGATAAAAATGCAAAAATATGGACGGGTGGACTTTTGCATTTGTCTGAGATTGCCACGTCGCCCTTCCGTGGAAGGGCTCCTCGCAATGACAGTCGGAGGCAATAAAAAATGATTACAGCGATTTTACCAGATTGCAGCGATTGCCTACTGGTGACCGTTTTGGTTTGTATGGCGTGCTAGCTACTTAGCGTCATTTTCTGGGGTAGTTTTAGCCGCTTTCTGTTCCTCGTCGCTGAGCAGGCAGCCGCTTTTACAGGCGGTGCTGCAGGCGCCATCGCACGGTTCGATATGCACGATGACGTCTACATCATGCGGAAAATGCTTTTTGAAGTCAGCTACTATTTTGTCACCGATAGCGTGGGATTCGCTTACCGTCAATTTTGAATCGAGAGCCAGGTGTAAATTTATAAAACGGGTGGCTCCGGCTTTGCGCGTGCGAAGCCTATGCGAGGAGCGAACCGTAGGATATAAGGCGGACAGATAATTTTGCATCCATTTTTTTTCCTCTATCGGCATGCTTTGGTCGACGAGGTCCTCTACGGCATGCCTGGTTAAGTCATACGCCGCGTGGATGATAAGGCCGGCTACGGCAATGGCGGCAATAGGGTCGATCCAGGTTAAGTTAAGGCCGGGGAAGAAAAAGCCCCCAAGCCAGATAATACCCAGTCCGGCCATGACGCCGACTGACGTGTAAACGTCGGTCCGTAGATGCCAGGCATCGGCCGTAAGCGCCGCCGAATCGGTCTCCTTTCCAACTTTGAATAACAGTCGGGAGACTATCAAATTGGCGATGGTGGATATAAGAATGATGCCGACACCCCAGCCGACCGTCTCGATGGGGCGGGGGTTTATGAGCCTTTTCACGGCTTCATAGATAATCCAGACGGCGGCGGCGAAGATGAGCAAGGCTTCAACGGCGGCTGAAATATTTTCTACTTTGGTATGCCCGAAGGGATGTTCCTCGTCAGCCGCCCTACCGGCTATCCTGACGGCGAAAAAGGCAATGAGAGACGCCACCAGGTCCATTCCCGAATGTATGGCTTCGGAGAGTACGGAAACCGAGCCGATGAGTATACCGACGATGGCCTTAAATAGTACCAGTACGGCGTTGGAGATAACCGAGAGTGTGGCTACCCTGGACTTTTTCTGTTGTTCGCTCATTTTTAGCTATAAAAAATCCCGCAGGACACTTAGTCCCACGGGGCATAAAAGCCCGTTGCTAGCTTAAAGCCCGGCTGCGTTCCCGAATTCATCGGACCGCCTGCTCCAAGTGTTTTATTGATTATAAATAACGATTTTAGTTCTGTCAATTAGATTTGGTGAGGTGATGGTCCAACCGAAGGGTCGATCCTAGATTCACCATCACCCTAGCCCTCTCCCGTCAAGGGAGAGGGCTCAATTGTTTGAATCCCCTCAAGTGTTGGCATTTGGGTCATAATCGGTGGCGGGGAATAAAACGTATTCTCCCTCCCCTGGAAGGAGAGAGCTAGAGGGAGGGGGAAAGTGCCAGTAAAGCAACGCAATTTAGTAATTGTGACCATTACTAGCTAATCGCGTTCTCAATAAGCTCGATGCGCTTGGCTTTGCCTTTTTGGTCGAACTCCACGGCGATGAAGTCTATGCGCCAGGACTCGGGCAGGTTTTGGTGGTTATTAAGATAAGTCAGCGCTGAGGCGATAAGTTTTTCTTTCTTGGCGAAGGTCACCGATTCTTCCGGACTGCCGAAGCCGGAACTGGCCTTGGTGCGGACCTCGACGAAGACGAGGCAGCCTTTTTTCTCAGCCACGATGTCTATCTCGCCTTCGCGGCAGCGGAAGTTGGTGCCACGTATTTTATAGCCCTTCTTTTTGAGAAAGTCTCTGGCCAGCTTTTCGCCGGAGGCGCCGAGTTCTTTGCGTTTCATTTTGTTTGGGCTGCCTCTTTTACCGGGGCGAAGGAGTGACGGTGGATGGGTGAAGGGCCGTTTTGACGCAGGCAGGACACATGCTTTTTTGTGCCGTAGCCTTTGTGGTCGGCTAAGCCATAGCCGGGGTGAAGTTGGTCAAGCTCCACCATAATCCGGTCGCGGGTAACCTTGGCGATAATCGAGGCGCAGGCGATGGAAAGGCATAACTTGTCGCCGCGGACTATCGGCTTTTGGGAGATGCGGAGCTGCGGCAGGCGCAGGAAGTCTATAAGCAGGTAATCAGGCGGGCTGGCTAGCTGCTCGATGGCGTGGCACATGGCAATTTTGGTGGCATTGAGTATGCCGATGACGTCGATGGTCTGCGGGGCGATAATGCCCACGCTGACAGCTACGGCATCCTGTTTAATCAGATCGAAAAGGGACTCGCGTCTGGCTGCCGGCAGCTCTTTGCTGTCACGTACTGATTTGAGCCAGGGGAATTCAGGTGATGGCGGCAGTATAACGGCAGCGGCGACTACGGGACCGGC
>JBAVQV010000127.1:0-22661 GCA_049694415.1 Dehalococcoidia bacterium | reverse complement strand
TAAGCGCTGCAGCCCCGGAGATGAAGCCATCAATGACCACCGGGATTCTGTAAGCAGCGCCGGCCAGCATGACTCCAACCAGACCGCCAGTCTCGAAGCCGCCGACCTTGGATAATACGTCTATTGGGTCTTTAGAATTCGGCTTGTTAACTGATAATGCCCTCTCTATCACCTTGATTTTATGGGCGAGCTGTTTATCCCCAATACCGGTACCCCGACCGGTGATTTTCTTGGGCTGTTTGCCGCTCATGGCAGCGAAGATGGCACTGCTGGCGGTGGTGTTGCCGATGCCCATGTCTCCGGTGCCGATGATATCAAGTCTCTTGGCCATCTCAGCTTCAACCGCTTGAACGCCGGCTTCTATACTGTCCATAGCTTGCTGTCGGGTCATCGCCGGTCCCTCTGTGATGTTCTTGGTGCCAAAATCAATCATTTTACATAATAATCCGGGCAACGGTTGGAATCCGCCTTTTACCCCCATGTCTACAACTATAACCCGGGCTCCTATTTGACCGGCCAGTACGTTTATAGCGGCACCGCCTTTAAGGAAGTTGAGGACCATCTGGCGGGTAACTTCCATGGGGTAGAGGCTGACCGTTTCAGCGGCGACACCATGGTCAGCAGCCATGACAATTATGGATTTGTGTTCCAGTTTGGGTGTGGCTTCGCCTTTAATCCCAGCGAGCTGAATTGACAGCTCTTCTAATCTACCCAAGCTGCCATGCGGTTTGGTCAGGCTGTTCTGGCGGCTTTGGGCAACGGCCATGGCTGAGGTGTCTAGTGGTTTTATTTCCTTAAGTATCGTGTCCAAAGAAGTGGGCATGAGTATTACTCCTTTCTGATATTGCCACGCTTCGCTCGCAATGACAGGAGGGAAATTGTGCAATGACAGAAGGGGATTATTACAAATGACATAAGATGATTGTTAAACATTTAAACCTGCTATCAGTATTCGATGCCGCGACGAGCGCTTGTTCCTTCAGTGAAGGGGTGCTTGATCATGAGCATCTCGGTAACTAAATCAGCTCGCTGGGCTATCTCCGGAGGTGCGTTTCGACCTGTTAGGACCAGTTCGACTGAGACTGGCTTTGAGTCCAGCAATTCTAAAACCTGTTTAATAGTTATCAAGCCCTGGCTAACGGCAACGAAGATTTCATCGAGTATAACCAGGTCATATTTCCCACTGAGTATTTCCTGTTCGGCATAAGCCAGTGTCTGCTGAGCTTCCTGGCTTAACTGTTCCTTTGATTTCTTAAAACTATCGCCGACACTTATCTGGACTATTTCAAAGGGGTTATACTGCTTGGCAAAAAAATGCTCACCGCAAGGTTCACCTTTTATGAACTGAATAAAGGCTACCTTCATACCTTGTCCTACGGCTCTCATTGCCAGACCTAAAGCCGCGGTGCTCTTGCCTTTACCATCGCCAGTGTAGACATGGACGAGGCCCTTGCCGTTTTTTTCAACCATGATTCCTCCCGAGAGTTATTTTGTAGACCTGTGACATATCGAGGTTATGTTTGATTATATTGGCTAGTTTATCATACATTTCCTGTTTGTTTATTGTTGAGGCCGGGGTCGCTGGTAATCCGCGCATCTGTCGCAGTCGGTTCAGAAGGCAGTGTGTGAATTCCGCATTGTTAAATAAACCGTGAATGTAAGTGCCGAATATGAGTCCGCTTTTGCTGACAGCACCATCGAAATAATTGACTTTCCCCTGAGGTGTTTCAAATACACGGAGTGCTGGCAGGCAGTTCTGGCTTGTAGTTTGCCCCATATGAATCTCGTAGCCAGTGATATGCATATCCTTTAGACCTTTAAATAAGCCGTCGTCAGCAGCTACGCGAGCTTTAATCTGGGTTGTTGTTTTGTCACTGTTAAATATAGTGGTGCTATTGAGTAAGCCAAGCCCCGCAATGCTGTCCTGCTTTGATTCGATTTTCTCAGGATCAAGTATTTTCTTGCCCAGCATCTGATAGCCGCCGCAGATACCTATTATTGGAACGCCTGACTGCGCTAGTTTGATAATAACCTGCATTAGACCCTGTTGTTGCAAGTGGATTAAATCGGCGATGGTGCTCTTGGTGCCGGGGAGGATGAGCAGGTCAGGATTTCCTAATTCTGAGGTGCTGGACACATAACGGACCGTGCAGCCCTGCTCTTCCAATGGGTCGAAATCATCATAGTTGGAGATATGGGGGAGGCGAATCACAGCCACGTCAAACGTTCCATTTATCGAGCTTGTTGACCTTTCATCGAGATAAACCGAGTCCTCCTGTGCGATAGCAATATCCCGGAAATAGGGGATGACTCCTAGAACTGGCTTGCCAGTTCGTTTCTCCAGCATGTCCAGCCCCGGTTTCAGCAGCTTTAAGTCACCGCGGAATTTATTTATAATGAATCCTTTAATAAGATCACGCTCTTGTTTATTTAGTAGCTCCAGGGTGCCGATGAGGGAAGCGAAGACGCCGCCGCGATCGATATCACCTACAAGAAGAACGGGAGCGTTAGCCATCTTGGCCACTCTCATATTGACTATTTCCCTCTCTTTAAGATTTATCTCTGCTGGGCTACCGGCCCCTTCGATGACCACTATATCATAGGCGGCAAGCAGCTGATTTAGAGAGTCCCCAATAACTTTCAGCAGTTTTGGGGTATATTTATAATACTGGCTGGCCTCCAGATTTTTGGCCACCTTGCCTAGAACGATTACCTGTGAACTGGCTTCGGCTTCGGGTTTAAGCAGGACGGGGTTCATGTGGACTGAAGGTTCAATGCCGGCTGCCTCGGCCTGTACTGCTTGAGCCCGTCCGATTTCGCCGCCTTCCCTGGTAACGAAGGAGTTTAAGGCCATATTTTGCGCTTTGAATGGTGCCACTTTGAAGCCATCCTGTCGGAAAATACGGCATAAGCCGGCCACGATGATGCTCTTGCCTACAGATGAAGCTGTGCCCTGTATCATTATGGTTTTAGCCGGCATGGCTCAGTGCTCCCACCACTTTGATAGCTTCGATTAGCTTCTGACACTCCGACAAGGAACGCGGAGCCAGTCGTATATATTGAGGTAAGCCGAAGGACGTGCAATCACGCACCAGTACACCTTTCTTCAATAATGCTTGTCTGAAGGCTGTAGCATTGCCGACTTTGACCAGGAAGAAATTGGTTTGTGATGGTAGTGGCGATAGCCCAAGGCGTTCCAGCTCTTTTATCAGGAAATTTTTGGCTTTTCGAATTTTGTTATAGCACCCCTTGAGATAACTGTCAGCATTCAGGGCAACGATGCCGGCTTTCTGGGCTACGGTATTGACATTCCAGGGTGGACGGACACGTTTCAAGATGGAGATAATTGGCTCGGCGGCTATAGCATAGCCGAGGCGCAGTCCGGCCAGGGCATAGTCCTTGGTCATCGACCGCAGGATAACTATATTACCACTGTTTACTAAATCCACAGATGCCCAGGCATTTTCGGTAAAAGCAATATAGGCTTCATCAAGTACGATAAGGCTATCCAGGGCACTTGACATAATCTGCAAGACCTGCTCTTTGGTCATATATTGTCCGGTAGGGTTGTTGGGATTACACAGAAAAATGGCTTTAGGTTGGTGTTTTTGTAGCAAGTTTATCATTTCATTTATGTCTAGCTGGAAATCCGGCTCTTTGAAGACTGGCGGTTTCAGTATGTGAGCATTGGCGAGTTGACAAGCGGTTTCGTATTCGCCGTAGGTCGGCTGTAGGATAATGACTAAATCATTGGGTTCAAGGTAGGCTGCAGCTGCAAGTCTGATTAGCTCGGTGGAACCGCTGCCTATTATGAGATTGTTAGGGGATATGCTTAGCTTTTTAGCCAACAACTGTTTCAATTTGCTGGCTTCAGAATCCGGATAGTGTTCGACTGATGCGTTGGTTAAGACTTCTTTTATGCCCGGCGGTGGCCCGAACGGATTAATGCTGACGCTAAAGTCGAGTACAGCCTTCGGCGAAATACCAAGGCTCTTTAACTCTGCATAGTCAATGCCACCGTGAATGTATGGGGTAAGCTTATCTATCGCTGGTCTAGACCGCAACAAAATATATCACCTCGGCTAAAATGAATATTGAGCACCACATGATAGCGGCCACCATAATAATTTGCCGGGAGGCATCAATAGTATTAAGTGACAGTGGAAGATGGTTGTCACCCAACTTGTAATGGCCAGCCTTTTCTAATTGTACTTCCAGCGCGCCGGCGACGGCGCTCATTGTCCAGCCAGCGTTGGGACTTTCTGTTTTATTGTGGTCACGAATCATGATGTGCCAGGCTTGTGAGATATTCTTTCGGCATACCAGGGAAGCTAGAACTATTATCATGGCAGTAAGCCGCGCCGGGATGAAATTGGCCACATCGTCCAATCGGGCGGCGAGCTTACCCAGATATTCCCATTGTCCATGGTAGCCTATCATAGTATCAAAGGTGTTTATTATCCGGTAAGCTATGGCACCAGCCACGCCGAAGATAAAGAAGTAAAATAGAGGGGCTACAAAGCTGTCGCATATATTTTCGGCTGCTGACTCTACTGCGGCTGATATCACCTGGCTCTTGCTGAGTTCAGTGGTGTCGCGGCTGACCAGAGACCTCAAACTTAGGCGCGCCTGGGCCAGCTCGTCTTTGGATAGAAGTGTTCTAACTGTATCAACCGCGTGACTAAGTCCGCGTAAGGAAAAACTAAATTTTAGCAAGAACCCGGCGACAATGGCGTAAGCTATGAAGTTGAACTTGCCGAGGTAGGCAAGCAAGAAAAAAACAACTGTGATAATCAGTCCAAGCGTTATCAAAATCATGCCGACACCATAGGCAAGCTGTCTGAGTCTGCCCCTGTGTGGGGCGAATTTCGTTTCCCATGAAATTAGCTTCCCTAACCAGGCTACCGGATGCCAGGTGTTGGGTGGCTCACCAAAAATGAGGTCGAGCGTAAGGGCTATGAGTAGGACAACTATTTTTTCCATCATTTTTAGGATAATCTTTTGTCTTTGTCAGAGACGACAAGGGTTGCCGGTAATTTATTAACCGGGTGAGGATAGACAAAGACTTCAGCCCCGTAAACCTCTTTTATAGTCTGGGCATTTATCACCGTCTCGGGTATTCCCTGGCAATACACCTTTCCATCACTGAGCAGTACCAGCCGGTCGCAATATTGAGATGCCAGGTTTAAATCATGAAGCGTCACCACCACAATTAGTTTCTGTTTCAGGCATAGCTGACGAGCTAAGTCGAGAGTCTCTATCTGAAAATTAATGTCCAGATTGGCAGTGGGTTCATCCATAAGTATTATTTTTGGTTCCTGGGCTAAGGCACGAGCGATAGTCAGGCGTTGTCTTTCGCCTCCGGACAGCTCACCAACTCTGCGTTCAGCAAAGGCAAGCGTCTGGGTAGCTTGCATGACACCTTTGACGATGGCCAGGTCCTTTTTACCTTCGTACCTCAATAGGCCCAGATGAGGGGTACGCCCCATAAGCACCACCTCGAGGGCGGTGAACGGTTCAGGCAGGGTTGGGTTTTGAGGAACAACAGCTACCAGTTGGGCTAGTTTCTGCCTGTTTATACCAGAAATATCGCTGCCGTCAAGGAAGATTTTTCCGCAGCTTGGCTGGATAAGTCGGGTTATGCCTCTTATCAAAGTTGATTTTCCGGAGCCATTGGGGCCGATTATGCCCAGCATTTCTCCCGGCTTAGCTTCAAGGGTTACATTGTGCAGTACGATTCGTTTGCCGTAGCCTAAGCTGACGTTATCTAATCGTAAGTTGAACATTTAAAATATGGCTCTCTTCTTTTGTCGCAATAGATAAAGAAAGAAAGGGGCACCAAAAAAGGCGGTGATGACACCTATCGGCACTTCAGTAGGTGCCAGCATAGTTCTGGCAGCAGCGTCGGCTAGAATCAAAAAAATGGCTCCGGCAAGTGTAGCCAGCGGCAGTAGGAAGCGGTGGTCGGGACCCCATATAAGCCGCACTGCGTGGGGGATAATGATGCCAACAAAGCCAATGATACCGCAGAAGCAGACTGCAGCCGCAGTTATCAAAGTCGCAGCTCCGAGTAAAATCAGCTTAACGTGTTCCACGTTGATGCCCAGCTGCTGTGCTTGTTCTTCATCTAGTTGCATTACATTTAGAGGGCGGGCATAGAGCCAGATGATTACAATACCAATTAGGATGTAGGGCGTTACCATTGCCACCTGCCACCAGCTGGTTAGTGAGAACGAGCCCAATAGCCAGGAGATGATACCGTGTAATTTGTCGCCTGAGGCAATCATTAAATATGAGGTGATTGCTGCCAGAAAAGCTCCGATGGCTACGCCAGCCAGGATTAGTGTTGTCATGGGGAGAGTTTTTCCGACTTTGGCTATGGAGTAGACCATGGCTGCCGCTGAAACGGCACCAACGAATGCCAGCAGGGGGATGCTGCCCAATTGCCATGATACCGGCAGCATAAAACCGATTATGGCTCCTAAAGCCGCACCTTGGGCAACGCCGATAAGATATGGGTCAGCTAAAGGATTGCGGAAAAGTCCTTGATATGTAGTACCAGCCACGGCTAACGCAGCACCTACCAAGCCGGCCAGCAATAAACGCGGCAGGCGAATATCAAAAATAATGGTTTCTGTGTTGATTGTCCAGGTGGGTTCTATATGGATGAGAGGCAATTTAGCCAATAGAATATGGAATAAAGTGCTGAAGGGAATATCAGTACTGCCTATGCCTAAAGTAACTACAATAGTTATTCCCAAAAGTAGAGCCAGCCCAACGATAGCGTAAATCCGGCTGCGCCACTGTGCGGGGTAAAAAGTGGTGGTCTCTGGTATGACTGCGTCTTTCAGCGATTCTAGTGCCATTCTAGACTATCCTTGTCACCTTATGCTTAAGCTCCTCGTTTCCCGTCAGACAGCATACATTATTTAAATATCTTTTAGCTGTGGACACCGCGACTTTCATTTCATCGTTGGTGGGCCGCCGCCACGGATTATCACCTACTGGAAGATAGGCGTCTATGCGATAAGGGATGTCCGTGTCCACTTGACTAATAAACCGGGCGATTTTTTCAATTTCGTTGTGCTCGATATAGTCGGGGATAAAGATGCTCTCAGCTCTAAGCGTCGCTCCCGATTTATGTAGCGAAATAAAATTAGCTAGAGCTTCTATATTGGACTTACCTGTGTACTCGCGGTGTAGACTGTCAGTATACGCTTTAATGCTGAACACTATTTCATCAATATATTGTACAGACAATATATTGAAGCCATTGGTGAGCAGCACATTGTAGGCAGAAAATTCTGTGTGCAGGCTCTTGGCTAGCGCCGGCAGTTCCGGGTCAGTAGCTGGCTCTTGCCCCATAAAAAAAGCTTGTTGCACTTCCAGGTTACGTATAGTATCTTGAACCTGTTCAATACTGAGGAATGTTGTCGGTGCTGGTTCGGCCACCTTGTTTTTCTGTAAAATTACCTTCTTTGTTTCATCTAGATGGCAATCGTAGATTTCCTTATGGCACAGGCAAGCACGGCAGCTCAGATTACAGCCCCAGAAGTGAAGATATACTGCCCTTGGCTCTGGTGAATAGGTGATATGGTAGATATTCATTTGCTTTGCCCGAATAGTTCCGGGTGAATAAATTGCGCCATTTGTTCCAATGCTTCTACTATGCGAGGACCGGGTCGATGTATCAGGTCGCCATCTATTTTGTACAATCTGCCGTTCAGCAGTGCTCGAGTATTTTTCAATCTGGACTCTGATTTTATATATTGCCAGGGCAAGTCTTCACCGGCTCCCATTCCAACAGAGACTATAATAATCTCCGGGTCTCTGTTGATAACTGTCTCCAGGTCGATTGTCTTGTCACCGCTGATATCGGAGGCAATGTTTTGCCCGCCGGCTTGGCTGATTACGTCGTTGCTTAGAGTTCCTGTGCCAGCGGTCCACAAGGGGTCATGCCAGGTGACGTAAAAAACTCTCGGTCTTTGGGCAGGAGGCAATTTTTGCGTTTTGTCAGCTATTGCTTTAATCCGTGTGCTCAGGTCTTTAATCAGTTCCGAAGCCTCTTTACTTTGTCCCGTTATTTTTCCTACCAGTGTGATACTGTCCAGCACTCCAGTAAGGGAACTTGGCGTCAGAGCGACCACTGTTAGGCCAAGTTTCTCCAGGGCTGGGATAATGGTTTTGCTATGAATCTGAGTTGCCAGCACTAAATCTGGCCTGAGTGAAACAACTTTTTCTATGTCGACGGTACTGAAACCACCCACTTTAGGTTTAGTCTTAGCTGCCTCAGGATAATTACAGTACTCAGTATCTCCAACTATCTTGTCTCCCAGGCCAAGAGCGAACAGGATTTCGGTATTGCTTGGTGCTAAAGACACTATTCTTTGTGGTACGGCATTAATCATTATTTTTCTACCCAGGCCGTCAACTATATTGCCAGGGGGAGATTGTGGAATGCAGCTGAGAAGCATAAGCACTAGTAATGTCATCGTGATGTAAAGTCTATTACGGATGTGTTTACTCATTATCGTCTCCTTCAAATCTATATTTAAATAAAATCCCCTTGCTTTTGGAGCAAGGGGATTAATTAAAAATAATAAATCCCACCCCCTTACTCCGCGGAGGCAGCTATACTAGTAAAGCTGATGTTCTGACTTTCACAGCAGGCGGGACTGTGCCGGAATTTCACCGGCTTGCATATCAATTAAGCCCTCGGTCGCCCTTGGGCACCCTACTATAACTATTCTATTTGTAAACAGAATAGCTGGAAATCGACCTAAAGTCAATAGTCTGAGAGAATATTCCATTCGGACTCATAGAAATAGCTTAAAACACCTATAAAAAGACAGTATTTTTTCGCTTGTGTCCCTTGATTGTGCATGATATAATTCAGCTTTGGCAGTAAAGCTCGGACTCCTACTTGAAAGCAACCCTGGATAATTGCACTCCAAATCCCGAGCTTATTATTTTGGCTGGGGCTAAATCTTTAAGTTCTAAATCAACTGTTCTTGGTTATTTTGCAAAAACAAGTATATCGGATTGTCAAACACGCGACCTGAAATCGGAATAACCGGAATAAAATAATTAAGAAGACTGGGGGTGGGAATTACTGATATTACAAAGGCAATTCTGGTTTTGAGTTTGGCCAAAATTTAAACGGCTGAGCAACAGGGAGGAAAATAAGATATTACTGCAAAAATCATCAGCGGCACTGAAGTGGCTGCTGAAATTCGCCAGGAATTAAAAGGCAGAGTAAAAAAAATTACAGACAAGGGGATTACTCCGGCGCTAGCTGTGGTGCTTGTGGGAGAAGACCCGGCCTCAATATCCTATGTTACAGCTAAAGCGAAAGGCGCTGATGAAATAGGCATGCATGAAGAGACCATTCGGCTGCCAGCGGACACCCCGGAGAAAAATGTTCTGGATACGGTTGAAAAGCTAAACAAAGACCCGAAATTCCATGGCATACTTGTTCAATTACCTTTGCCCAAACATATAGATACCGAAAAGGTAATCAGCTTTATCTCCGCAGAAAAAGACGTGGACGGATTTCATCCAGTAAACGTTGGTAAAGCGCTCAGGGGTGAGCCCTGCCCTCTACCTTGTACTCCCCATGGAGTGCAAGAACTATTGATTAGAAGTGGCAACAGCCCTGAAGGTAAACATGTCGTCATTTGTGGGCGGAGCAATCTGGTGGGTAAGCCTCTGGCGGCCATTTTGATGCAAAAGAAGAAAGGCGCTAATGCTACCGTCACCATCTGCCATACCGGCACCAAAGATATAGGCTATTTTTCCAGACAAGCAGATATAGTGGTGGCAGCTATGGGAGCTCCTAAGGCGATAACCGCTGACATGATCAGAGAAGGCGCAGTGGTTATCGATGTTGGCGTTAACCGTGTGGAAGATAAGACGAAAGAGAAAGGCTTCCGTCTGGTCGGTGACGTCGACTTTGATGCCATGAAGGAGAAGGCATCGGCAATAACTCCGGTCCCCGGTGGCGTAGGGCCTATGACGGTGACCATGCTACTGTTGAACACCGTGGAAGCGGCTGAAAGAAAAGCGGGTATCAGCTAATAAAGTGAAATCTCGGGAAACATCTATTTATCGATATTTAAGGTAAAGTAAGAATAAATAAAAGGAGGATACTATATGGCTTATGATGCAGTAAAAATGAAGGACTGGCAAATTTCAGAGGCAGCCGAGAAGAACATGCCCACCCCCGACGAGTGGCGGGAGAAGCTGGGGCTTCAGAAGGACGAAATAATTCCCTTTGGCAGGTTGTGCAGGCTTGATTTCTTGAAGATCATCGAGCGACTCAAGAAGAAGCCAGACGGCAAGTATATCGAGGTAACTGCTATAACCCCTACGCCACTAGGCGAAGGGAAAAGCACCACTTCAATGGGGCTTTTAGAAGGCCTGGGCAAACGGGGCAAGAATGTAGGCGGTTGTCTGCGCCAGCCATCGGGCGGTCCCACCATGAATATCAAGGGGACTGCTGCTGGCGGTGGCAATGCACTGCTTATTCCCATGACCGAGTTCTCCATGGGCCTTACCGGTGACATCAATGACATCATGAATGCCCACAACCTGGCAATGGTGGCGGTCACCGCCAGAATGCAACACGAGCGGAACTACGATGATGCCGAGCTGGCTAAACGTAACCTGCGCCGATTGGCTGTCGACCCAACCCGTGTAGAGATGGGCTGGATTATGGACTTCTGCGCTCAGAGTCTCAGGAACATCGTTATAGGTCTAGGCGGCCGCATGGACGGCTTCCTGATGCAGTCCAAGTTCGGCATTGCTGTCAGTTCGGAGCTGATGGCCATGCTGTCCATCGTAAGAGACCTGGCCGACCTACGTGAGAGAATGGGCAAGATCACGGTCGCCTTTGATATGAAGGGTAAGCCAGTTACTACTGGCGACCTGGAAGTCGGAGGCGCCATGACCGCCTGGATGCGCAATACCATCAATCCCACATTGATGTGCACCGCTGAATACCAGCCTTGCATGGTGCATGCCGGCCCCTTTGCCAACATCGCCGTAGGGCAGTCTTCCATTATTGCCGACCGAATCGGTCTGAAGATGTTTGATTACCACGTTACTGAAAGTGGTTTTGCGGCTGATATTGGCTTTGAGAAGTTCTGGAATGTCAAGTGCCGACTTAGCGGGCTGATACCACATGTATCAGTACTAACCACTACTATCAGGGCGCTCAAGATGCACGGCGGCGGGCCCAAGGTGGTAGCCGGACTGCCCTTACCTGATGCTTATACAAAGGAAGACCTCAAGACACTCGAGAAAGGTCTACCCAACATGATACATCACATTAACACCATCAGGACAGCCGGCATTAATCCGGTGGTCTGCATCAACGCCTTCCACACCGATACTAAAGACGAGATCGCAATGGTGCGCAAGGCAGCCGAGGCAGCCGGTGCACGTTGTGCCGTGTCTACCCATTGGGCAGATGGCGGTGATGGCGCCCTGGAGCTAGCTGATGTGGTGATGGATGCCTGTAACCAGAAGAATGACTTTAAATTCCTTTATCCTTTGGAAACCAAGTTGCGTGAGCGGGTAGACAAGATTGCAAAGGTGGTCTACGGTGCTGACGGAGTGTCATGGACGCCTGATGCCGAAGCCAAGGCTAAGATGCTTGAGAGCGACCCGCAATATGGAGACTTTATGACCATGATGGTCAAGACGCATCTCAGCCTGACGCACGACCCATCTATTAAGGGCACTCCCAAAGGCTGGACATTACCTATCCGCGATGTCTTAATCTATTCCGGTGCCAAATTCCTTTGTCCGTGTGCCGGAACCATCAGCCTGATGCCGGGCACCAGTTCCGACCCTGCCTTTAGAAGGGTGGATGTTGATGTGAAGACCGGCAAGGTAATGGGCTTGTTTTAAAGAAAAACAAAGGGAATTCTTTAAGGCTGGGCGGTGCTTTGCACCGCCCAGCCTTTTCAGTTACAATCACATTCGAGGTTAAATTGACCAACCAAGAATTGATTCGGGAATTCGAGCCCATATTTTATCCCAAGTCCATTGCAGTGGTCGGCATCTCCCAAAATATCTTTAAGGTGGGCTCTCTTTGGTTGAAAGCCATTATAGACGCTGGCTTTAAAGGCGCTATTTATCCGATTCACCCTCGAGGTGGTGAGTTTCTAGGATTGAAAGTCTATACCAGTATCAAAGAAGTTCCGGAGATTGTGGACTACGTTATTGTTTCTATTCCCAGAGAAGCTGTACCTGAACTACTGGATGACTGTGCTCACAAAGTAAAAGCCATTCATTTCTTTACCGCCGGCTTCGGTGAAGCAGGCGACATCACAGGACAGAAGTTAGAGGAAGAATTGATAAGGAAAGCGCGACAAGGCGGCTTCCGCATCATCGGGCCTAATTGTATTGGCGTTTATTCTCCAGAAGTTAGAGTACCCTATGGACTCAGCGGCAGAATAGGTGAAGTCGGCTCTGTAGGCTTCATTTCCCAGAGCGGGGGCATCGGGGAGAAGTTATTCGAGTTGGGGCTTGCCAGGGGCATCAACTATAGCAAGGGAATCAGCTTCGGCAACGGCATTGACCTGGATAGCCCCGATTTTATGGAATATATGGCCGCAGACCCGAGAGTATCCGTTATCGGCGCCTATCTCGAAGGGGCGAAAAACGGTCACCGGCTATTTGCCACAATGAAGGCTGCATCCAAGTTAAAACCTTTAATTGTGTGGAAAGCCGGCAGGACTGATGTTGGTGCCGCAGCTGCCGCCTCACATACCGGCTCTTTAGCGGCCTCAGCAAGCATTTGGTCAGCAGCCCTGAGACAATCTGGTGCCATCGAAGTCTGGGATGTCGAAGAATTGACCGATACGTTGCTGATTTTTCAGCAGCTTGGGCGATTGGAGGTCAAAGGAACTAGCATTGCTGTCGTTGGTGGGCTTGCCGATGGTGGCGGTGGTATATCTGTTTCGGCTAGCGACGCTTGTGCTGAACTAGGACTTAACATACCAACACTCTCCTCAGAGACAAGACGAAAGTTGACCAACCTTCTGGGCCGAGTAGGCAGTATCTTGCGTAATCCAGTAGACGTGAGTCAAAGTGGCGGCAATCGTTCCACAATAAAAGAGGCTACCGGGTTGGTCCTTGCCGATCCGTCAATTGACATTGTCATAGTGCAAATAGACGCGGGTATACTACTAAAATACTTCCCCTGGGAGCTAGTCGAATCCATTTTCACTGTTTTCATCGAGCTGAGAGCTCAGCAAGAGAAGCCCATAGTTATCGTCTCTCCTCCCGGAATTGATGAGACACGACGCATTGATATGGAGCAGCAACTGGCTCGAGCTTCCATGCCCGTCTTTCCTACTATGAAACGGGCAGCCAAAGCCATTATAAACTTGAGCCGATATTCTCGATTCCTGAAAGAGGGCTAGCAGTGGAGGGACTAGGCAAGATTCTGCTTATCGTCGGCGGCATTATAGTAATTTTGGGACTCGTACTAATTTTCAGCCAGCATATACCGTTTTTAGGTAAACTGCCCGGCGACATATTCATAAAGAAAGAGGGTTTTTCTTTCTATTTTCCCATTGTCACCTTACTTGTTTTGAGTATTCTTGTAACTATAATAGTCAATGTTATTTTGCACTTTCTGAATAAGTAATAAGTCTATTTTAATGAAGACGAGCGACTTCGACTATCACTTACCTCCTGAACTTATTGCGCAAATACCATCGGAACCGCGAGACCAATCACGCCTTATGGTTCTGCGTCGGTTCGACAGCTCTATAGAACACCGGCACTTTTATGAGATTATTGACTATCTTCAAAGCGGTGACACTATGGTGTTTAACAATAGCCGTGTTATACCGGCCAGAATCGTGGGGCAAAAACACAATAGCCAAACAAAAGTAGAAATCCTGCTATTGCGCCGCCTGGACATCAACATCTGGGAAACGCTAGTCCGGCCGGGTAGAAAGGTTACGCTTGGTACCGAAATCAGTATAGTCAGCGCGTCTGAAGCAAGTGACGAAGAAATGAGTGCTGAAGTGCTGGAAGAAGGTGAAGGCGGTATTAAAATTATTCGATTTTCAGACGACAGCTTGCTTGAGAAATTCGGTCAAGTCCCCTTGCCGCCCTACATCTCGACTCCGCTGGCCGATGCAGAACGCTATCAAACAATCTACGCCCAAATAAATGGTAGCGTAGCGGCACCGACTGCGGGGCTGCATTTCACATCCAGATTACTCGATGAGTTGCAGAAGAAAGGCGTTCGACTGGCTTTTGTTACGCTTCACATCGGGCTTGATACCTTCCGGCCGGTTCGGGTTGAAGATCCAAACTGGCACCTAATCCATAAGGAATACGGGGAATTAACCTCAGAAGTCGCTACTTTGCTCAATCAGACCAGGGAGCAAGGTAAACGTGTAATAGTTGTGGGCACCAGCACAGTGAGAGTGCTGGAGGCAGCAGCTCAGACTGGCACTGTTCAGCCTTTTGCCGGCTGGGTTGACCTATTCATACTACCCGGATACAAATTTAGTGTAACAGACACTATGGTCACTAACTTCCATTTACCCAGGTCAACGCTATTGATGCTGGTCTCAGCCTTTGCCGGCAAGGATTTTATTCTGCAAGCTTACGAGCAAGCCAAGAGCCTTAATTACCGCTTCTACAGCTTCGGCGATGCCATGCTTATTCTATAAGCATCTTTCGTATAAGTTTTTAGCAAATTCAGGCTGGGAACATTTTAATAAAACCGCGGCTTTTGCCAATTAACCGTCATAACTATATAATTTACTGTAACTGTGATAGATATGCGGGGAAAAATCAACAGTCAGCAATGTAACTGATTAAAATGTGCGGCATTATTGGCTATTGTGGAAAACAAGCGGCAGCTCCACTTGTTTTTGAAGGTTTACTGCGTGTGGAATACCGGGGCTATGACTCGGCGGGCATGGCTACTTTATCTGATGGGCGACTGTTCATTACCAAAGATATCGGTAAACTGGAAGAAATTGAGAACAGACACAAACTAAGCTCATTGCCCGGAAATACGGCTATCGGCCATACTCGCTGGGCTACTCATGGTCGCGTAACTCAAGCAAATGCACATCCGCAGTGTGATTCTAATGGGACGATAGCCGTGGTCCACAACGGCATAATTGAGAATTATCAAGAACTGCGCCAACATCTTATCAGCACCGGACATCATTTTACGTCAGAGACCGATACGGAAGTCATACCCCACCTCATTGAGGATGAAATGAAAAAGGGGGCTTCTCTCGAGGCGGCGGTTTTAGCAGTAACGCCGAAACTCGAGGGCTCATATGCCTTTTTAGTTATATCGTCTCGCGACCCAGGCAAAGTTGTGGCTACCAGAAAGGATAATCCTCTGGCTATTGGAGTAGGAGAAAACGGCTATTTTGTAGCCAGTGACGCGTTGGCTTTCTCCGGGTTGGCCAATCAGCTTATACCCTTGGCTGATACTGAGGTAGCAGTGCTAACGACAAAAGGAATTGAACTATTCGATGCTGCCGGCAATAAACTGGTTAAAGAAGCTCGACATATTGATTTGCAGTGGTGCGAAAGTGATAAACAGGGCTATCAGTTCTTCATGCTCAAGGAGATTATGGAGCAACCGCAGGCTATTGAAGCAGCTATCAATCAAGATAAAGAGTTATTCACCAGGGTTGCCATGGATATACTTAGAGCCGGCCAGGTGATAGTCACTGCCTGCGGCACCTCCAGATACGCTGCCCTAGTTGGCAGATATCTCTTTTCGAAAGTCGGCAGGAAATTTTGTGATGTGATTATGGCCTCTGAATTCCATTATTTTGCTGATTCCGTTGATAAGAATACTGTGGTCTTAGCTGTGTCACAGAGTGGTGAGACATTAGACGTCATCGAAGGTGTGAAAAGAGCCAGAGTTGCTGGCGCCCACGTTATTTCTATCGTCAATAGGCCATATTCTCAGCTGGCCGAGATGAGCGACCATGTTATCTATCTTAATTGCGGCCCTGAATTGTGTGTTGCGGCTACCAAGTCTTTTATCAGCCAGCTAGTTGTCTTCTATCTCTTGTCCTTTTCCATGATTAATTCCTTTGATAAAGCTGTGGCTGATCTTAGAAGCATCAGTCATAAAGTGGCTAAAACTATTGAATTGAACAATGGCAAACTTGTTGAACTCAGCCAGGAATTAAAGGCCAAGAGTGACTTTTACTACATAGCCAGGGGGATCAACTTCGCCATTGCCTCCGAAGGTGCCCTGAAACTTAAAGAGATCTCCTATATTCATGCTGAGGGTATGGCGGCAGGTGAGCTTAAGCATGGTACTTTAGCCCTGATTGAACCAGGGACACCGGTAGCTGTAATCTGTCCTGATGATTATACTTACCGTGAGACGTTAAGCAATGCCATGGAAGCTAAGTCGCGTGGTGCGTATATTATCGCCGTTTCCGATAAGAATAACGAAATCTATGATTTCTGGGTCAAGATTCCTAAAGTCGATGAGCTTTTGTATCCTATAATCACTGTAGTTCCACTTCAGTTGCTGGCGTACCATCTGGCGGTTAGCCGCGGATACGACCCAGACAGGCCAAGGAACTTGGCGAAATCAGTGACAGTAAAATAGAGACCAACAAAATAAAAACTCATTTCAGAATGAGATTATCGCCTCTCATCATCATGAATGAAAAGGTTTGCTTCCTTGAAAGCCACCATTGAGATGAAGTAGAAAGATATGTAAGACAAATGTAGTTAGATACAATACAAATCTGCAGCTTTGCTGCATTGAGAAGAAACTTCATTAATAATTTTCGGTCTGACTTTGAGAAACAGGCATGAACAGGGTAAAGAGGAGTGCAATAATTTCTCAAGCCAAGGGGCTCATGCTATAATTAAAACAAAAGCATTAATTTTTAGTTATTATTTAAATGACAAAGCAAAAAGCCAATAACGGACCCAGAATAATAGCTGCTATCCCAGCCTATAATGAAGAAAAATATATTGGCACCGTAGTGCTTAAAACCAGACAATATGCAGATGAGGTCATCGTGGTAGACGATGGCAGTACAGACAATACCTCTAGCGTAGCCAGCCTCGCCAATGCTATTGTTATTCGACATGAAAAAAACAGGGGCAAAGGAGCAGCCATTCAAAGTATACTGGCGGAGGTAAGAAAAAAGAGTCCAGATGTCCTCATCCTCCTTGATGCTGATTTCCAGCATAACCCTGATGAAATTCCTAAACTTATCAAGCCAATCATTTATGACGGTTTTGATCTCGTCGTCGGCTCAAGAAAGCAACAAAGAGACAAAATCCCCCGCTACCGCCGCTTTGGGCAAAAAGTACTTTCATATTCAGCACGCATCCTGTCAGGGGGAAAAGTTATGGACTCGGAATGTGGATTCAGGGCACTTTCCCCAAGAGCGATATCAGAGCTTGAATTGAAGCAGTGCGGGTTTGCTATTGAGACAGAGATGATATCTGCAGCTACTGAGAGAGGTTTCAAAATTATAGAGGTTCCTGTATCAGCTATTTATACTCAGGATGGCTCAACTTTAAACCCAGTAAGCCACGGGCTAGGAGTTCTGGCTAACATAATTACTATGATCTCCGATAGAAGACCCCTCTTGTTCTTCATGATTCCGGGCATTATCCTGCTTGTGTTGGGTTTCTTTCTCGGCCTCTGGGTGTTCGATAAGGCCTCGCATGGAGCTGGATTTGCAAGTGGCAGAGCAATGATTTCGATCTTATTGGTTTTTACTGGAATACTCAGCATATTCACCGGGATACTACTAAACTCTCTATCAAAGCTAAGACACTAACTTTTCAATCTAGTCAGTTGTCTAAAACAGATTTCTCACAAATAGCACCCACAGAGAGAAAAGCTTAATCATGCAATCCATTACCTCCGTGTTGACTGGCGTGGTAGCTAAACTAAGGCTCAAGAGACTACTTAGAGTGGAGAACAGGTAATGTTGGAGATAAAGGTCTACGAGATTAGGGGCAAATGTCCGGTGTATAAAGTTGGCGATAAACTGGTGATAGACGATCCCAAGGTAGTTTTGAACAAAACGGATGCCATTTGTACTCACGCGCTATCAACCTTACTCCATTGCGTTACTATTTTAGAACACGATTGGTGTTCTGTTAAACTCGGATTAACAACCCCAGAAAAACCAGACCATGCCTATATGCAATGCGTGGATCCTGGCGCACCTTATACCGAAGGTGGAACCGTGATCTTCGAATGTCGCAGAATTGAAGGGGAACCTGACAGGTGAAGATTGCTGTAGTTGTGGGTACTCGCCCCGAAATAATTAAGATGGCTCCGGTAGTAAGAGAGCTTGAGAACAATAGAGTAAACTACTTTATCCTTCATACCAGTCAACATTATTCGTATAACTTGGATAGGGCCTTTTTTAGCAACTAAGATTACAAGATGCTAAATACAACTTGGAGGTCGGTTCCCGATTCCTTTAGTACGCGGGCTAGGTATTGCCTGTAGAGTAGTTAAGCTTCGCTTTAGAAACGAACTGCTTGCTCCAAAGAGGAGAAACAAAGATGAGCTTAAAGAATAAAAACGTATTCATCACCGGCATAAGTGGCTTTGTCGGCTCACACCTGGCGAAGCATCTTCTCAATAAAGGAGCCAATGTTTTCGGGTTAGTCAGGAGACGAGCCGATGGCACTATTCCACAAAACCTCAAATACTTGGGGATTGAGAAGGAGACCAGACTGCTGGAGGGTGATGTACGGGATGTTTCTAGTATTGCCTCCGCATTGGACATCAGCAAGCCGGATATTATCTTTCACTTTGCCGCCCAATCTTTCATCCCCAGATCATTTTCTTGTCCTGGAGAAACCATGGAAATAAATTGCCTGGGTACTGCTAATCTTCTTGAAGCAGTTAGAAGCAAGGGGCTGGACCCAGTTATAGTCTTTGCCGGCAGTAGCGAGGAATACGGGCTGGTCTTTTTTTCAGATTTCCAGTATCAACATGCCTTGAAAAAATATGGCACGATTTTCCCACCACCCGCCGCTATACCTGAACTACCGATTACGGAAACCAATCCTCTTCGTCCCATGTCCCCGTATGCCGTCTCCAAGGTATATGGTGACTATCTTATGAGAAACTATCATACTTGTTATGGTCTGAAAACAATGGTTTCCAGAGGCTTTAACAATGAGGGCGCAGGCAGAGGCAAAATGTTTGTAACTTCGACAATAACCCGTCAGGTTATGCAACTCAAGCGAGGCAAAATTGACAAGATAGTCATTGGCAATGTCAATGCCTTCAGGGATTGGTCTCACGTTGATGACATAGTGAAAGGCTATTGCCTGCTAGCCGAAAAGGGCAGGCACGGGGATGTCTACAACCAGGGCTCTCAGAGAACAAACTCAGTCCTGAGCTATCTGCTGCTGAGTCTGGAATGTGCTGGCTACGCTATTGATACAATCGCAACCATCAAAGGTAGTAAAACAATAGAAAATCCGACGGAACCGGACAATTCGGAGATGTTTGGTGTGCGCTTTGAAAAGACCAAGGTGGATAAGCTGATGCTAGAAGGCAAATTGAAATTTCAGTTATCGGACGTAGGCATAAGTGTTGCTACTGATAAAAGGAACATACCTATAGAATTTGATAAGGAAAAGTTCAGGCCAGCCGAAGTGCCAATTTGGCTAGCTGGGACAGGGAAAATTCAAAAGCTGGGCTTTCAAATAAAGCATAGGCTAAAGGATATAATAGATGACCAGCTCAACTATTTTTCGGATCCGGCACGTTAGACAAAAAGGCTAATGCTGTTATCGTAAAGAGATATGGGAGTATAATAGCATTCAGGGGGAAATGAGATGGCAAAGAAAGCGCTCATCACAGGAATTACAGGACAAGACGGTTCGTATCTGACAGAGTTGCTATTGTCCAAAGGATACCAAGTCCATGGATTAATTCGAAGGTCGAGCACCTTTAATACTTCGCGAATAGACCATTTGTATGTTGACCCTCATAATCCAGAGTCAAGCCTATTCCTTCATTATGGCGACCTCTCAGATAGCACCCAGTTGACGAATTTATTCTACGATATAATGCCAGACGAAATTTACCACCTTGGAGCCCAAAGCCACGTCAGAGTTAGCTTTGACATGCCTGAATATACCGGGGATATCGTGGCTCTGGGAACTACAAGATTATTGGAAGCTTTAAGAAGAAGCGGGATAAAAGCGAAGTTCTATCAAGCATCCAGCAGTGAGATGTTTGGTATGTCGACACCACCGCAGAATGAGGCTACTCCCTTTCAACCAAGAAGTCCCTACGCAGTAGCCAAAGTATATTCCTACTGGATGACTGTGAACTACCGAGATGGATACAATCTGTTTACCTGTAATGGCATACTGTTCAACCACGAGTCTCCTCGAAGAGGAGAAACATTTGTGACACGCAAGGTCACTCGGGCAATAGCCGGTATTCTGGCTGGAAAACAACAATATTTACATTTAGGAAACCTCGAGGCCAAAAGAGACTGGGGCTATGCACCGGAGTATGTTGAGACAATGCGGCTTATGCTGCAGCAAGAGAAACCGGATGATTATGTAATTGGCACTGGTGAATCGCATTCAGTGAGAGAGTTCGTGGAGGAGGCCTTCACTTACGTAGGCTTGGATTGGAAGCAGTATGTGAAGATTGACCCACGATATTTCAGGCCTACCGAAGTGGAATTATTACTTGCCGATTATACAAAGGCCAAAAAGAAGCTGGGGTGGAGTCCCAAAGTAACCTTTAAAGAACTGGTTAGAGTCATGGTGGATGCAGATTTGGAAGGTGCGGCATTAAAGGCTCCAGGCGAGGGAAAAACTATTCTAGCTAAGCACGGGTTTACCACCGTTGATAAAACGATACCTAATATAATATTTAGAGACAACAAATGAGCAAACTCGCCAAAAAGAGAATCACAGTAACCGGTGGTGCCGGTTTTTTAGGTTCGTATGTAGTCAGAAAACTTAGAGAGTCTGGCTGCGAGACTATCTTCGTTGTGAGAAGCAAAGAATATGATTTAGTTGACAATGAAGCTGTGAAGAGGCTTTATCAAAATGCTAAACCAGATATTGTCATTCATCTTGCTGGTCGAGTTGGTGGCATAGGTGCTAATAAACAAAACCCGGGCCGGTTTTTCTATGATAATTTAATGATGGGCGTCCAGATGATGGAGCAGGGAAGGCTGGCAGGCATTGAGAAATTTGTCGCTATCGGAACCATTTGTGCATATCCAAAGTTCACACCTGTGCCCTTCAGAGAAGAAGATTTGTGGAATGGGTATCCCGAAGAAACAAATGCGCCCTACGGACTAGCTAAAAAGATGCTGTTAGTCCAGGCTCAAGCCTACAGACAGCAATACGGGTTCAATGATATCTATCTTTTGCCTGTTAACCTTTATGGCCCGGGGGATAATTTCGACCCTGAATATTCCCATGTTATCCCGGCATTAATTAAGAAGTGTGCTGATGCAAATAAACTTGGAAGCAGGGAAATAGTAGTTTGGGGAACAGGGAAGCCCACACGGGAATTCATCTATGTAGAGGATGCTGCTGAAGCCATTGTGCTGGCTACAGAAAGGTACAATAAGGGTGAGCCAGTAAATATTGGCTCTGGCGTTGAAATCTCTATAAAAGATTTGGTCAATCTAATTGCAAGATTGACCGGATTTAAGGGTCGGATAGTATGGGACACCTCCAAACCAGATGGCCAGCCAAGAAGGCGCTTAGAAATCTCGAAAGCCGAGGCTGAATTTCGATTCAAGGCTAAGACAAAATTTAAGGAAGGCTTAAGAAAAACCATTGAATGGTATTTAAGCCATGAGAATAGACAGAAGGTCAAAGCTGAAGGCTAATAGGTTAGCCAAGAGATAAAAAATGAAGATTCTCGTGATAGCCTCCACAATTGACCTTAAAAATAAGCTGGGATGCACCCCTGCTTGGTGGCAACTACTGAAAGCGTTATATGAGATTGGAAACGAGGTTATCGTTATACCGTATCTGGGCAGGCCAGTGGAAAGCCTGTGGTGGAGAACTTATGACAACCCATGCAGCAAAGAAAGCATCATATATAATTCTTACTTAGAGGGCAGGAAAAGAAGAGGAAAATCACCCAGCGAAAAAACCTTGCTCACACCTATTGCCACACAAATCATAAAGCATTACATCAGACCGAAGTGGGAAAGGTATCTGATAAGCATCCTTGAGAAGGAGAAAGACACCTCGCTACTTTTATTTATGAGCATACCCATAAACCATATTGCCGGTATCCCTTCTAGGATTAAGAAACAGTTTGGAATCCCTGCAGTCTACTACGATGGCGACATGCCCACCATCCTACCAAAATATACAGTAGGCAGAGGCTTCAAGTTTAACTATTATGAGGGTGCAGATATCTCAGAATATGATGCCTTTCTTACTAACTCTAAAGGGTGTATTGCTGATTTGGAAGAGATGGGCGCCAGGAATGTTCACCCACTATATTATGGCATTGATACTGACCTGGTTGCCCCTATTGAAATTGAAAAGGATATAGATGTCTCCTTCTTCGGCTATGGAAGTGACTTTCGTGAGGAATGGATGGAGAAGCTGATTACAATACCCAGCCGGAAGATGCCGGAGGTAAGCTT
>JBAVQV010000126.1:0-17630 GCA_049694415.1 Dehalococcoidia bacterium | reverse complement strand
GCTCCGACCAGGTAGCCTTGCGGCACCCGGAGAATACTATTTACCGCTGCTTCCTTCCGGACCTGACGGGATTCATAGTTCTCCGCCGCGCAAGACCCAGCCCTCAACGCCACTTTACCAGAGCAGTCCTAATAGACGAAAACCTCGAGCCGGACTTCAACCCCGCTATAGCGGATCTCGGGTACAGGGCACCGCTAGTTCCCCGTCTAGCACGACCCACTCACATACTACTATGGTGCTGCAGACTTTTCAAGGCTACCAGCCCACGCTTAAGCGCAAAATAAGCGGCTTGGGCAATCCTCTCTTTTCCATCTTTTTCTGGGTAGCTGGAATATCATATTCGACCCGGTAATGACGGATAGCCCGAGCCTCAGTATCATAAAGCGCATAGCTGGCTCTAGGGTCACCATCCCGGGGCTGCCCGACACCCCCAGGATTAATAATTATGCGTTTTTTGCCCAACTTCAAGTTAGTCCCTTCTGGAAACATCCTGTAGACCGCCTTATTGCTGACTAGCTCGAAAATGAGCGGGACATGGGAATGGCCCACAAGGCAGTAAGGCGTTTCAAAACAGGTAAAATTATCTTGAGCCGCCTCAGTCGACAGCAGGTACTCCCAGATAGGGTCCCGCGGGCTGCCATGAGCCAGTGTAAAACAATCCTCGCGAAGTATAAGAGGCAAGTTCTCTAAATAATCTTTTTCCTCAGCAGTTAATTGTTGCGCTGTCCAGTGAGCAGCCACAGCCGCCACCGGATTGAATTCAGCGGTATCCATCTTGCCTATGGCTGCCCAATCATGATTTCCAGCAACGCATACATGTTCAAATTGACGCAGACGCTTAATGCACTCATTAGGGTCAGGGCCGTAGCCCACCACATCGCCCAGACACCATATCTTATCAAAACCACCCCTACCATCAGCGTCGCTAAGCACCGCCTCAAATGCGGCCAGATTACTGTGAATATCAGCCAGTATTGCATAGCGCATATCGCCTAACTATACCATCCGAAGGATGATTTGTTAAGTTAGCAGCCTAAGGGTATGGACAAAAAAATAGAAAGAGGTAAAATAGTGCTGAAGATAAATTCAAAGGTAACGTATCGGAAAGCCGTATGTATTACTTCGCCTATGCCTCCAATCTAAATCGGAAACAGATGGCAGAGCGCGCTCCGGACAGCAAGCCGAAGTTCATCGCTACCCTGCCTAATTTCAAACTGACGTTCACGGCACGAACCGGCCGACAAGGTGGAGTCGCCAGCATTACACCGCACCGGGGAGAAAAGGTGCTTGGAGCAGTGTACGAAATATCCGAAAGGGATTTGAAGCGGTTGGATGGGCATGAAAGTTATCCTACAATTTACGACCGGCGCAAGATAACTGTTTGGACGGAAACTAACGAGCCGGTAGAAGCCATTACTTATATAAAGATTGACCAATCGCGGGAACTAAAGCCTGGCGCGGAATACCTGGCTGTCATTCAACAGGGCTACAGGGACTGGCAAATAGTTTGAGCTTATTCCTTTGACCTGGTGTTCTTCTCTATATCTATAAGTACATAACAAAGGTCGGCAAAAGCTACAAGAAATAAGCCGTACAATATCGAAGCTATAAGACCGACTACAGCTATGCCTCCCGTTCCCAAACCGGCACTCAAGGGTATGAATTCAGTCAATGCTCCTGCACCCCCGAATGCTATCACAGCCAGAGCAATTGAAAAAAGGCTGCCGCCTATCATCACTACCCAGCCGATAATTCTGTAAGCAGTAGCTACAGCTCTTAAAGCCCCATATTTCCCGGATGGCCTGGCTTCTCTCACTGCCGGCTCGGCGGCCGGTGCTGGCTGCGGCTCCCGAACTGGCTGCTGAATGACAGATGGCAATCTTCCTCCACAAGTTGTACAAAATTGTGGACCGGCACTATCGGCGCCGCATCTTGGGCATTTAACTATTTGCGGCTCCCAAACCGGCTGCTGAATGACAGATGGCAATCTTCCTCCACAAGTTGTACAAAATTGTGGACCGGCACTATCGGCGCCGCAATGTGGGCATCTAACTATTTGTTGTTGCATGTGTTATTAAAAACCTCGTGCTACCCCTGAGGCAACAATTGGAAGCTTTGATGGAAGCCAAGGACCATCACCATGACAACAATTAAATACAGTGTGCCAAAGATTAATATGCTCAGTAACAGCATCCGCCACCACAGACCCCAGGCCAGACCCCAGGTCGGCTTGACTTCAAATTGCTGACGCGGGACAACTGGTTTTACAGCTTTGGCGGGCGCCTGCTGTGCTGGAACAGTCGGCACTTCCTGAATCGCTGCAGTTGACATCTGCTGAGCCGGGGCAGTCGGTGCCTGCTGAGCCGGTGTAGTTGGCACCTGATGAACCACAGCAACTAATCTGGCTCCGCAACTTCCGCAAAACTGCTGTCCGGGTAGATTCTGGAAGCCACAGTTAGGACATTTGATTTTTTGCTGCTGGACCTCAGTAACGAGCTTGGCTCCACATTTGCCACAGAACTGTTGTCCCGCAGGGTTTGCCGTACCACAATTAGCGCATCTGACCATCTGCTCCATATCCTGACCTCCTTACCTGTTTAAACGCATTATATAACTTGCATTTGACTCATACAAGCCTTTAACAAGCCCTTTGCAGAAAAACGATTAAAGTTTAGTCCAAAATACGAGCTGTATGTTATAATCGCAGCCATGAAGGTCTCCAAACTAGGCGAATTTGGCTTAATTGAGCTTTTGGCCGATATCGTTGACAAGACCAAAAATCCAAAAGATAACTCGTGGCAACGCTTACTCATAGGCATCGGTGACGACGCCGCTGCCTGGCAAGTAGACGATGTCATGCAACTAGCCACTACAGACAGCCTGGTTCAAGATACGCACTTCGACCTCAATATCGTCACCTGGGAGGAGCTGGGATGGAAAGCTATTGCCGTGAACCTGAGCGATATTGCAGCCATGGGCGGTGTTCCTAAATATGTACTGATTTCTCTGGCTTTGCCCGGTGAACTCGAAACAGATAATGTCTCGAGCCTATATCAGGGCATGGCAGAAATAGCTAGCCAGTTCGGAGTCGCCATAGTGGGCGGTAATATCGCTGCCGCGAGCAAAACAATAATTAACGTCACTGTTTTGGGCAGCCTGAAATCCGTTTCCGCGCTAACCCGCTCAGCAGCCGTACCTTGCGACCAGATAGCTGTTACTGGATATCCGGGGCTATCGGCTGCTGGCCTCAAAATGCTCAAGCAAAATCTCAGATTCGATGCTGAGCCCACCCAACTTCTCCACCAGGCCCATCTAAAGCCTATGCCCAGAGTAAATGAGGGGCAAATTCTGCTGTGCCACGGGGTCAAAGCTGCCATAGACATAAGCGATGGTCTCATCTCCGACCTGGCTCATATATGCCAGGCAAGCAAAGTCAGTGCCCTGATAAATCAAAATGCACTGCCAATTCACCCGGCACTTAGAAACAACTTTAAATCAGATTACTTGCAACTAGCCTTAAGTGGCGGCGAGGATTATGAGCTGCTCTTCACCGCCAGCAACCAGGTTATCAACCAGGTAAAGAAATCCATTTCTTGCCCGGTGACCATCATTGGCGAAATATCCAGTGAGAAACCGGGACAGGTTTCCCTTGTTGATGCTGACGGTAAAAACATTCCGTGGCAAAAAGCCGGCTGGGAGCATTTCAAATCTCAGACATGAAAGCCAAAATGACGGAGCTAAAACTTGTATCCCGCAGTCCCGAGCAAACTCAACATCTGGGAATGCGTCTCGGCGAACTGGCTCAATCAGGTGATGTCTTTCTCCTCACCGGCAACCTGGGAAGTGGCAAGACATGCCTGACACAGGGCATTGCCTGGGGGCTCGGCGTTAAGGAATATGCCTTCAGTCCCTCCTTCGTCATAATAAGAGAATATCACGGCCGATTACCCCTATACCATATTGACTTCTACCGGCTTGACCGCATTGAAGAAATAGCGGATTTGGGACTTAACGAATATCTCTACGGCAAAGGCATTTGTGTAGTCGAATGGGCAGAGAAAGGCATAGCCGTGCTGCCTGATGAACATCTATTGATTAATCTTAGCTACACAAGGGATACCGAGCGCGCAGTAAGCCTTGAGCCCAAAGGTAAACGCTACATAGAATTGTTAAAATTACTTGATGCGGAATTCAAAACATGGAGTTAGCAATAGATACTTCGACTGATTTTTGCAGCATCGGTTTATCCTCCGAGGGCGAGGCAGTAGCCGAGATGGCATGGCATTCGGGACAGAACCATACTGTGGAACTGGTGCCAAATATAATTCGTCTATTGAATCAGGCCAAAACCAGTCCTCAGTCGCTAAGCGCCATATTCGTAGCCAAAGGCCCTGGTAGCTTTAATGGGCTTCGAGTGGGCATGAGCACTGCCAAAGGGTTAGTCTTTGCCCTGGATATACCAATAATTGGGGTTAGTACATTAGAAGTCGAGGCCTATCCTTTCGCCTTTACTAAACTCCCTATCTGCCCTCTTCACAATGCGGGTCGTGGTGAGATCGCCGCCGCCCTTTATCAGCTAAAAGATTTTTGGCGCTGCATTACCCCAGAACATATCACCACTGCCGACGCTTTATGTCGACAAACCAAACGGAAAACCATCTTCTGCGGCGAAATCCCACCGTCTGTCATAGAAGAATTGCAAAAAAGACTGGCCAGGTACGCCATAATACCTGACCCTGCAGCCAGGTTGAGACACGCCAGCTATCTGGCAACATTAGGCTGGAAACGTCTGGATAGAGGCCGACTCGACGATGCGGCAAGCCTCCAGCCACTGTACCTGCGCCAACCACCGATTACTCAGCGCAAAGTAAAATAACTTTATGACAAGGAGCTTAAAATGGAACGAAGTCTGGTGCTAATCAAACCCGATGCCATGAAACGCGGGCTGGCCGGAATCATCGTCTCCCGCCTTGAACGTCGAGGGCTTAGGATTGTGGCTCTGAAGATGCTGCAAATGGACAAAGCTCTAGCCCAACGGCACTACGCTGTCCATAAAGATAAAGCCTTCTTCAACGACCTGGTGGAATTCATCACCTCCAGTCCTATTATCGCCGCCGTTTTTGAGGGAGAAAAAACTATAGAAGCCATTCGACAGACTATGGGAGCCACCGACCCCGTCAAAGCTTCTCCCGGCAGTATCCGGGGTGACTTCGGGCTGGATATTCAGCAAAACCTTGTCCACGGCTCTGACTCAGCGGAAAGCGCCGAAAGGGAGATAAGCCTTTTCTTCACTACAGAAGAACTCTTGAGTTAGCCAACTGTCAAATACTAATGGCGCCAATAATGAAAAATGTTAAAGAGCTAATAGTTTTGAATTTGGTTTTGTTTCGGATTTGGAGCTTAGGATTTAAGATTTGAAGAGCCCAGAATATCCGCTCCAGGCACGATTGGAGCGGATTCTCCAATTTACCCGAGGCAAATAGGTAGCGGCTTATTGTATCCTGATTATCGGTGTGGCCTCATGCCACAAATCGTCTAACCGATAGTAGTCCCGCTGTGAAGGCGAGAAAATGTGGACTACAACATCTCCCAGGTCGAGGAGAATCCATCCGGAATCGGCAGCACCTTCAATGTGGAAAGGAATGATATCGTCACGCTTCAGCTTTTCCCGAATCTCTTGTCGTATAGCCTCAATCTGACGGGCGCTGTCACCACTGCAAATAACAAAATAGTCGGCAAAGGAGCAAACTTGTTTGGTATCCAGCATGACTATATTGTCAGCCTGTTTATCCGAAGCCGCCTCCACCGCCAGTCGCGCTACTTCTATTGATTTCAGAACTCTATTTTCCAAATCAGCTTAATCAGACTGCATATAATTATAGCACATCTTTAGACACTCTCTTAATATCACTTGCTAAACATATGTACCCACGACCCTTTATGGTCGTGGGTACGAGGCTAAAGCCTCGTGGCTACATGCCTCGTAGTGAAAGACAACTGTTTTGGAAGCTCTTTTTCCTATATTCATTGGCATTTGCTATAATAATATGTGAATCAAAATATGAAACCGAAGTGGTGGCAAGGTAGTTTATTCTACATTCTGATTCTGGTGGCTATACTAGCTCTAGCCTTCAGCTTCCTGCCGACGACCAAAAAGCCCAAAGAACTGGACTTTTACACATTCATCACCCAGGTCAAGCAAGGTGTAGCCGATACCATCCAACAGGACGGAACTACCATCATTGGCTTGAAAGACGATGAAAAGAAAATCGAGTCGTCCTTTGTCGGCAGCACCAAGGAGCTTATGGACACGCTGACAGGAGCCGGTATAACTCTCGGCGAAAACGGCGTGAAATTTGAGGTCAAGGCTGGCGGCTTTGACTGGGGAGGAATATTAATAAGCTTCGTTCCCTTGCTCCTATTCGGCGCGCTGCTCTTTTTCCTCTTCCGCTCAGCAAGAGGCGCCAATACTCAAGCCTTTAACTTTGCCAAGAGCCGGGCTCGGCTGGCATCTGGCAACAAGTCTACCATCACCTTTGCCGACGTTGCTGGCGTCGATGAGGCCAAGGGAGAGCTTCAAGAGGTAGTGGAGTTCCTTAAATCGCCTCAAAAGTTCCTGGCTTTAGGCGCCCGCATACCGCGAGGTATCCTGTTGGTGGGTCCACCCGGGTGCGGCAAAACTCTGATAGCCAAAGCCGTTGCCGGCGAGGCTGGTGTTCCCTTTTTCTCCATCAGCGGCAGTGAGTTTGTGGAGATGTTCGTTGGTGTCGGCGCTTCCCGGGTTAGAGACCTTTTTGACCAGGCCAAGCGCAATTCACCGTGTATCGTCTTCGTTGACGAGATCGATGCCGTGGGCAGGCATCGTGGCGCTGGTTTGGGAGGAGGTCATGATGAACGAGAGCAGACATTGAACCAGATATTAGTAGAAATGGACGGCTTCGATAGCAGCACCAACGTTATTGTTCTGGCGGCTACTAACCGTCCTGATATCCTCGACCCGGCTCTGTTGCGACCTGGTCGCTTCGACCGCCACGTCGTCATTGACCAGCCAGACATAAATGGTCGCAAAGCCATTCTTACCGTCCATGCTAAAGGCAAGCCTTTAGCTAAAGACGCCGACCTGGAGGTTCTGGCCAAGCAGACTCCTGGATTCAGCGGCGCTGATTTAGCCAACTTAATCAACGAGGGAGCTATCCTCGCGGCCAGACGTAACTTGAAAGAGGTTGGCATGAAAGAGCTGGAGGACTCAATCGACCGCGTTATCGCCGGTCCGGAAAAGAAGGGCCGGATTATAAGCCAGAAGGAAAAGGAAATAATCGCCTACCACGAAACAGGCCATGCCTTAGTTGCTAAAATGCTGCCTAATGCCGACCCGGTGCACAAGATATCTGTCGTGGCTCGAGGCATGATTGGCGGCTGGACTCGCTTTCTGCCGACTGAAGACCGCCATTTGTGGACGCATTCTCAGTTTGACGATAGGCTGGCAGTGAGTCTGGCCGGGCGAGCCGCTGAAGAGATTATCTTCGGTGAAATGACCACCGGCGCACAGAATGATTTAGAACAGTCAACTAACCTCGCCCGGAAAATGGTGACCGAATACGGAATGAGCGACAAACTGGGACCGCGCACCTTTGGTAAACGTGAGGAGCTCATTTTCCTCGGCCGTGAGATACATGAGCAGCGCAATTACGGTGACAAGGTGGCGGATGAAATTGATGAAGAGGTTGATGCACTTATTCAGCGGGCACACGAAACTGCCAGGAAACTACTTAGCGAGAATAAAGAACGGCTAAAGCTGGTCGCCGAACGCCTGATGGTTGCGGAAACCATAGAAGAAGCCGAGTTTGAGTCACTGCTCAAAGAGCCACTGCCTTCACCCGAATTGCAGCCCACACCAGCGTCGTAATAGAGCGATGGCTCTACTTTCGTCGTTCAATTATGTAGTCAGCCAAATCAATTAACGACTTTCTGGCGATGTTATCGGGCAGTTTTTCTGCCGCTCGGCGGGCTTTAGAGCAAAATTCCGAAGCTAGCGACAGGCACTCGGCGATAACACGAGAATCACGAATCTTTTCCACAGCCTGTGACATACCTTCCGCATCCTTCTTTCCAATTACGTTTTTCGTCAGCTCGTCTTCGGGGTAAGACTCGGCAAACAGTATAGTTGGCAAAGTCAGCGTGCCTTCACGCAAATCAGAGCCTACCGGCTTGCCCAGCTCATCTTCCTCACCGACGAAGTCCAGAACATCATCCACAATCTGAAAGGCCATGCCAAGATTTTGTCCATATTCCCTTATTGCCTGAATAGACTCTTCCGGTGCCTGACTTAAGATAGCTCCTGACTCCGTTGACGCCGAAAAAAGGCAGGCTGTCTTGGCACCTATCCAGGCAAAGTAATATTCACGAACTTTTGCTATATCGAAAGTAACACCGGTCTGCTTCAATTCGCCGGCGGAAATAGTCATCAGCGTCTGGGAAAACAGCTTTATGGCTCTCAAGTTCCCCGTGCTCGCCGCTAGACTGCCAGCCTTGGCAAACAGGTAATCACCCAGTAGCAGGGCACTGTTTTCACCCCAGGCGCGGCTGACCGTCGGCTTGCCGCGGCGTACGGGCGAATTATCCACAATGTCATCATGAACCAGTGTTGCTGTGTGGAGAAGCTCTATCGCCGCCGCCATCGGAACCAGTAGATGAGACTCATAAGAATAAAATTTGCCTGAAAGCAAAGTAAGGGCTGGCCGCACCCGTTTCCCGCCGGTCTTCAACGTATAAGCCAGCAATTGCGCCAGCAAAGAAAATTCGGCATCGGCTATCTCTTCCAGGCTTTGCTCCACCTTTTTGAGGTCTTTTTGGACAGGTTGGTAAATATCACTTAGATTCATTTTAGCTACCAGACACCAGACGGCTGGTTTCCTCATCAATAATACTGTCATCCAATTTACGGAACAGCGGCTCCGGCTCCGTCAGCTTCTGCCCCACCACCACCGATTGGACTTGCCAGCCGTTTGTCTCGATGCTGCCATCGAAGCCGAGAAATTTATGAAGCTTCTCCGAGCTGAAAGGTAGATATGGGTAAAGTATTGTCTTCAAAGCTGCCAGCACCGATAAGGCCACATAAGTAGCTGTTGCTGAAGCCTGCTTATCCTCCTTAATCGCCTTCCACGGAGCTTTGTCGTCAAGGTAGCGATTAGCCTCCTGAGCCAATAACATAGCCGCTTTAATTCCCTCTTTGAAATGGCAGCCATAAATCAGTCTATCAACATCATTCAGCGTTTCCTGAGCCTTGGCTAGAAGTCTCTGCCCCTGGTTGTCAATCTCCCCTGGTGCCGGCACTACCCCATCGAAATTACGGTAGGCAAACGTGAGAACTCGGTGAGCTAAATTACCATAGGTCGCTACCAGCTCATCGTTGTTGCGACGGAGAAATTCCCGCCACGAGAAATCCGTATCCCCTGTTTCGGGCATATTAACCGATAGCAGATAACGCAGCGGGTCGGGGTCATAACGCTCCAGATAATCAGGCAGCCAGACCGCCCAGTTACGGCTGGTAGATAACCTCTTGCCTTCAATGGTCAAAAACTCGTTTGCCGGAACGTCATAGGGTAGGTTAAGGCCACCGTATCCCATAAGCATCGCCGGCCAAATAAGCGTATGGAATGGTATGTTATCCTTGCCGATAAAGTAGTAACTCCGGGCATCGCCGCTCCAGAACTGCTGCCACGCATCAACATCATCATGCGACTTTGCCCACTCTATACTGGCCGAAAAATAACCGATGACGGCTTCAAACCAGACATAGATGCGCTTATTCTCAAAGCCCGGTTGAGGCACAGTTACGCCCCAGTCTATATCGCGGGTAATCGCCCGGTCCTTGAGACCGCCCTCCAGAAATCCCAGTGTGAAATTAAGTACATTTTGACGCCAGTAAGTCTTATCTCCCATCCAAGATTTCAGCCTGTCCTCAAAGGCGCTGAGACGGAGAAAGAAATGCTCCGAGACCTCAAAGCGCGGCTCTGCACCACAAATGCGGCAGCGCAAATCAAGCAGGTCGCCGGGATTCATCGTGCGGCCGCATTCATCGCACTGGTCACCCCTTGCCTGGGGGAACTGGCAGTAGGGACAGGTGCCTTCAACATAGCGGTCGGGCAAAAAGCGCTGACATTGCGGGCAATAGGCTTGAGGTACAGCGTTCTTATAGATGTAGCCTTCATCCAGCAGCTTAAGGAAAATATCATGAGTGGCCTGGGCATGGTTCTCAGTGCCGGTGGTGGTAAACAGGTCCCAGGATATGCCCAATTTTTCCCAGCATTCAAGGAAGTCCTGGTGATATCTGGACACTATCTCCTGCGGTGACTTATTCTCCTGCTGGGCGCGAAGCGTAATAGGCGTCCCATGCTGGTCGCTGCCGGAGACCATCAATACCTTGTTGCCCTTTAGACGGTGATACCGGGCAAAGATATCCGCCGGCAGATAGGCGCCGGCGATATGACCCAGATGAAGTGGACCATTAGCATAAGGCCAGGCAACACCGATAAAAATAGTCTCAGCCAATTTCACAACTCAATAGTTAGAAGTTTACTTTCGTAAGTATCTATTTGTCACCCTGAGCGCCAGCGAAGGATCTCCAAAGATTCTTCAGTGGCCTAGTTCCTTCGAAGTGGCAGAAAATTCACGACCCTGAATCAATATTTACCGGGAAAAAAGTCAGCACTTCCTCCCCCTTTTCCTTCACATAAGCCGCGTAGCCTTTGGCCACAGAGCACTCGACGCAGAAACGCGACTTCTCACCTTCTTTCTCTTCCAGAAGCAAATACCTCTGTCCTGCCTCAATGAGTCGCTGACAATTATCACATCTGATTTCGCCAACAGCAACGCATCCACGATTCATTGTCAATCTCCTTTAGTGGCTTTTAACCATGCTCGATAAAGTTTCTTCTTCGATATACCGCTCGATTCCGACAGCCTGGCTACCGCTTCTTTAGCGCCAACTCCTTGCCGATAAAGCCTGCGTAGTTCCCCTTCAATCTGCTGGCTAATCTCAGGTTCCTGGTCGGCATTACCCTCGATTACCAGCGTAAATTCACCCCTGGGCTGAGTGAAATGCTCTATGGCCTGGCTCAGCCTGCCCCGGAACACTTCCTCATAGGTCTTAGTAAGCTCACGGCAGACGGCTACTTTCCTATCTCCGAATATTACCAGGGCATCATTCAACGTCTCCACAAGCCGATGCGGCGCTTCAAAGGCCACCATAGTCCTCGGCTCATCAGCCACAGACTTGAACAGGCGTCGCCTGACTCCCTGACGTCGGGGTAGAAAGCCGAGATAAAGGAACTGATTCGCCGGCAGCCCCGAGACTACCACAGCCGTAATGACTGCCGAGGCACCGGGCACAGGTACCACGGGAATACCGTGCTCAATGGCGGTGGCGATAAGCTCATACCCCGGGTCGCTCAATCCCGGCATACCCGCTTCAGAGACCAGAGCTACGTCTTCTTGTTTAAGACAGTCCAGTAGATAGTCGAGCTTAGCCTGCTTATTATGTTCGTGGTAGCTGGTCAGCGGCGTCTTTATGTCATAAAAATTAAGTAGTTGGCGTGTGGTACGCGTATCTTCGGCAGCGATTAACTTGACCTGTTTCAACAAACGCAAAGCCCGCAGAGAGATATCTTCCAAATTGCCAATCGGTGTAGCTACAACGTAAAGTGCCGGCACAACTTAATCGCCCCCATTATAGCCCACCTTCGTTAGCTGGTCTAGCCCGTCATCTCTGAAATCTTATTTTCCTTGACTTAAAGTCCACTTCTTTGCTATAGTCTGCAAAATAACCTGCGGACGGAAACATGGCGGCACCAAAAATAAAAAATATGGAACGCGCTTATGGCTTTGAAGAAGTCGCCATTGTCCCCGGTGACGTAACCATCAATCCTGACCAGACAAACACAGATTTCAAAATCGGTAACTTCACTTTCTCTATACCTATCCTGGCTGCCGCCATGGACGCGGCCGTCGACCCAAACTTCGCCATCCTGCTGCATAAGCTCGGCGGGCTGGCTGTCCTCAACCTGGATGGCGTCCAGGCGCGATATAAAAATCCTGAAGAACTTTTAGCTCAAATCGTTAAAGCACCTGATAAAGAAGTTACCTCACTGCTACAGAAGGTCTACTCAGAACCTGTCAAGGACGAGCTTATCGGCGAGCGCATCCAGACCATAAAACGTGCCGGAGCTACCTGCGCCGTTTCCTTGATTCCAGCCAATACCAAGCGGCTGGCACAAGTCGCTAAAGAAGCCGGCGCCGATATAATTTTCGTTCAATCCACAGTCACCACTGCCCGCCACATCTCTAAAAGCTACCGCGGCCTCATATTTTCCGAGCTATGCCAGACTCTTGACCTGCCAATCGTAGTCGGCAACTGCGTTACTTACAGCGCTGCCCTAGAACTAATGAGAACGGGCATCGCCGGCTTACTGGTCGGCGTTGGTCCCGGAGCCGCCTGTACTACTAGAGAAGTTCTAGGCGTCGGCGTGCCTCAGGTAACAGCCACCATGAACTGCGCCGCGGCACGTGATGCTTACTTTAAGGAGACCGGAAAATACGTGGCAGTAATTACCGACGGCGGCATGCGCACCGGCAGCGACGTATGCAAGGCATTCGCTTCGGGCGCTGATGCTGTAATGCTCGGGTCAATAATGGCTCAGGCTGAAGAAGCTCCGGGCAAGGGCTACCACTGGGGCATGTCCCATCCTCACCCATCACTTCCCAGAGGCACCAGAATTAAGGCGGGCATTCGAGCACCGCTGCAACGCCTTCTATTCGGTCCCACGTCAGTTACCGACGGCACGGAAAACTTCGTCGGTGCCCTGCGCACGGCAATGGGCATCTGCGGTGCCCCCACCATCAAGGATATGCACAAAGCCAAAATGGTTATCGCCCCAACTATAAAGACTGAAGGCAAGTACTTCCAGGCAATGCAGGTGGTTTGCTAGAGCCCTCTAAATAAAAACCGAAGCGCAGAACCAAACGCCGAAGCCGACCAGAGCCGCGGCACAGATACCAAAGACAACACGCTGAACTGTTTGTGTCCATAAATGCTTGGTCCTGAAAACGCTGACTGAAACGCACTGCTCCCAGACCAAATCGCATGACCAGTGCACCACGGCGAAGACAAGCAAGCCCCAGATGCCAAACTGAGCAGCAGTGACTATCAGGGCTACACCGATGGTCGCCCACCACAAGAAGAAATACGGGTTGGCTCCGGTCAGCATAATTCCGGTTACGAGCGAGTTATACGGCAGGTCAGCGGCTTCTGCCATGTTTTTTCTAAAGCCTCGCAACACTACCAAGCCCATAAAAACCAGCATTAAACCGCCGGCCAGACCGACAATCTTTTTAACCTCGGGAGAGGTAAAGAAGTGGGCAAAGCCGAAATAGATAAGCGCCATGAGAGGCAGTTCGATAACGGCATGGCCGAGCGCAATAAAGATGCCGGCGTTTTGCTCCCGGTAGCCCTTAGCGATGGTGGCGGCCGTAAGCGGCCCGGGCATCATAACACCGGAAAGCGATATTCCCGCAGCAGAAAGCAGAAACAGACCGAAGCTGGCATCCATAAGCGGGGTGTCTAAATCTACTCTTCCTCTTCTTCCTCGACCTCAGCCTCCAGTTCTCCGCTCACCCGAGGTAATAGTGCCGCCCTGGTTTTACGCTTAGCAGTCCGGGATAAACCTCCCGCCGATTTCTTTAGGTTGGCGAATACTTCGGCTGAGAGCGCCTCAGGCAGCACCAGCCCATTAACGCCGGCTTCGAATAAGCTACTGAGTTCGTCCGCGGTGACGGTGGAACTCAGAGTTACCAATAAAGGTTTGTTCAGTAGCTCAGTGAAACGCTGATAAATGAGCAAACGCTCAATAGTAATAACAGATTCGTCACCGGTTACCAGCACGCCGTCAATTTCCAGCGGCAATCCGTTTATGGCTCTGACCAGACCTGGCTCCAACGAAGGCTCTATCTTAAGCACCCTGCCCAATCCCTCCTTATTCACTGCCTCGAGCGGTGTTTTCAGTCCAAAAACCACGAAATCGCAGCCCCGGCCAATAGACTTGGCAATCGCCTCTTTCTCGGTGCTTTCCAGTGATAATCCCAGTGGAATATCACCCAAAGCCTTGGCCAACTCTCCAAAGCTCTTGGTACTTAGACCTTTAGCGCTGACAATACCGGCGTCGATACCGGCAGCGACCAAGGCATTAGCTTCCGCGATACCCGTTTTCATCAGATTGGCCATGATTAATAACGGAGGACTTTCGGCTTCATCGGACTTATGGAAGCCCAGAGCCGGCGCTGAGCCCCGGTAGATACGCTGTAGCTTTTCTGCAAACTTGCTCATTTTGTTCGCAATCGATGCTATATTGTAGGCAAAATGCGCACTAAAAGCAAAACAAGCATAATGCAAATTCCAAACACTTAAAGAACTTTGGATTGTAATTGCGAGGAGTGCCACGACGTACCAATCCTTGACACATCCGTCATCCTGTCGCCTTTCACCCTGTCATCCTGAGCAAAGCGAAGCATCTCCACCTCCCATAGAGCTTACATTAATTGAGATTCTTCGGTCGCCTTGCTCCCTCAGAATGACACGGAGCGGAGTCCCAAAAAGAATTAGAATGTTTGCGCTGTTTCATATTTTGAGAATTGGAATTTTTAATATTATTTGGGATTTAGGATTTGTGATTTGGAATTTCTGCGTGAGTGTTTGAATTATGGTCGGTGTAATGCTAATATGACCAGATTAGATGACAGGCAAAAATGCCATAAAGATGCGGATTGAAAACCTCTGCCTCTCCTTCGGCGGAGTTAGAGCCCTGATAGATGTAAGCCTGGAGGTACAAGACAAAGAGATTCTGGCTGTTATCGGTCCTAACGGTGCCGGCAAGACATGCGTCCTCAACTGCATAAACGGCTTCTATAAACCACAAGAGGGTGAAATATACTACGAAGGCAAGAAAATCACCCGACTGCGCCCGGATAAGATAGCCAGAATGGGTATAGCCCGAACCTTCCAGAACATCGAGCTGTATTCCGGCCTGACCACCTTAGACAATCTTATGGCTGCCAGGCATGTGCTAATGAAGCAGAGCACGGCCGCCAGCGCTCTATATTTCGGTCCAGCCCACAAGGAAGAAATCGAACACCGCAAGGCGGTCGAGGATATCATCGACTTCCTGGAAATAGAGCCCATTAGAAAGAAGGTGGTAGGCGCCCTGCCTTATGGAATGCGGAAACGTGTTGAACTTGGCCGCGCTCTGGCGCTGGAACCGAAAATACTGCTACTCGACGAACCGATGGCAGGCATGAACCTTGAGGAGAAAGAAGACATAGCCCGGTTCATCGTAGACATATTCGAGGGACAGGGCGAAACCTATCCCGAAACTCCAGTCCTAAGAGACGGGGTTAGCTGTATTATTCTGGTGGAGCATGACATGGGAGTGGTGATGGACATAGCTGATAGGATTGCAGTCCTTGATTTCGGGCGCAAGATTGCCGAGGGCACACCAGATGAAATCAAAACCAACCCGCAGGTCATATCGGCATATTTAGGAACAGAAAAAGTTAAAAGTTAAAGCCATCGCTTGCGCCGCTTGTAGTGCTTAATCGAACGGTAGCTCTTCTTGGTACCAACCGCCGATAATCCCATATAAAATTCTTTTACATCTTCGTTATTCCTTAGGAAATCGGCAGAACCATCCAGCACCACACGTCCGTTTTCCATGACATATCCGTAATGGGCGATATTGAGCGCAATCCTGACATTCTGCTCCACCAGCAGAATGGAAGTTTTTTTCTCGGTATTGAATCGCTGTATGATGGCAAAAATCTCTTCCACCAGCATGGGCGCCAGGCCCAGTGACGGCTCATCAAGCATCATAAGCTTTGGCGCCGACATCATAGCCCGACCGATTACCAGCATCTGCTGCTCACCGCCGGAGAGATAGCCGGCGATGTTGTGCCGCAGCTTCTTTAGTCGCGGAAAATAAGCATAGACCATGCCCAAGTCTTCTCTGATACCGTGACCGTCACTGCGGTTATGAGCGCCCACCATCAGATTCTCCTCCGCGGTCAAATGGCCGAAGACACGCCGGCCCTCCAGCGCCTGAACAATGCCCATCTTGCCTATATCAACCGCGCTCCTTCGGTCGATTCTCTGGCCATCCCACTCAATGCTACCGTCGACAACCTCTCCTTCTTCAACCTGAAGCAGACCGGATATCGCTTTAAGTGTCGTAGTTTTGCCGGCACCATTGGCTCCCAGCAGAGCTACTACCGAGCAGTCGTCCACGGACATAGATATGCCGTGTAAAACCCTTATCACGTTCAGATAGGCGACTTCGATGCTGTTCAGCCTAAGCATAGGACTTCTCTGGGCAGGGTCTCCCCCTTTCCGGGGGAGACCCTGCTAGAATCAACAATCGTTACTTTCCAAACCAGTCGTACGTTTCATACTTAATCAGGGGCGCTTCCACCCAGTCAGTTAGCGGCGTTATTTTGCCGCCAACTACCTGGAAAACCCGGTTAAACTTATCAAGTCTGTTATCACCAGGTGTATAGCTTACCGGTCCATGAAGGCCATCGACGTCGTAGTCCTTGAGCTTCTGTATACCCTGGGTCTCCACAGCCTGCCAGGCTGCAGCATCGCCTTTGGCCAGCGTGTCATAGCCGACGTTCTTCACCGCCAGTTCCAGAGCCTTGGCCACAACCAGGCCCTGTGCCCAAGAGACCATATAGTCGGCATTACCTACATTCGCGGCGTGATACTGCTGGCAATATTCCGCCATCTTGGCCATGCCCGGCACATTATCTCCCCATTGTACCGTTGGATATACACCGTAAACGCCTTCGACGACATCAGCACCACCCAAATCAATCAGAGCTTTGGTCATGCCGGCATGGCAGCAGCCGATGGTTACGCCCGGATACATGCCCAGGTCCTTGGCATTTTTAATGATAACCGCTGTCGGCGCCGGTGTACTGGAAATATACAGTACGTCCGGGGTCAAGCCTTTAACTCGCGTTAGCGTATCCATTTCAGAAGTCGTGGTCGCCAAATGCTCATCCATGGAGACGACCTCGATACCCAGCTGGTCCGCCATGGCTTTAAAGGCATCACGAGCCCCATAACCTGTGGGGTTGTTGAGCATAAGTAGTGCAAATTTTGGCTTGCCCGTCCCTTTCCAGATGTTCTTTATATAGTAATTAGCGAAAACTATAGCGTCATCGCCATAATCGGGTGTTTGGCCGTAGATATGTGCTGGCGGCCGGTACAACGAAGGCGAGCTAAAGCAGGATATGCCGGGAAATCCCGCCTCATTGGCAGACGCCTTAGCCGGGGACATCTCAGCAGAAGCTGCCGTGGTAAATAATAGACAACCACTAGACATAAATCCCTTAACGATGGTTACAACTTTGGTAGCATCGTAGTTGCTGTCCAGAACTGTAGCCTCAATCGGGTATCCCCCGGCGCCGCCCAATTCGGCATTAATGTATTTTATGACGTCGTTATTGCCGTTCATCATAGGAAGCCCCTTCTCAGCGGCTTTGCCGGTAGAAGGGTTCATCATACCGATTTTCAATACCTGTCC
>JBAVQV010000125.1:0-6578 GCA_049694415.1 Dehalococcoidia bacterium | reverse complement strand
GCCTGCCCGCTCTTCATAGGATTTTTGGAAACAGGAATTCCGCTGGGTATCACTTTATCATTTCTGATTGCGTCGCCTATGATCAATGAGGTGGCTCTTGTTCTCCTTTACGGTATGTTCGGCTGGAAAATCGCTTTAATTTACGTGGTAACCGGACTCACCATAGCCATAGCTGCCGGGTGGGTGATAGGTAAACTGAAAATGGAGAGGTTCATAGAAGGCTGGGTATTAGATGTTAAGCTGTCTCAGGCAACTACAGCACAAGCGAGTATTCGATTTGAAGACCGCGTCCAATACGGCCTGAATGCTGTGCGTGAAATAGTGGGTAAGGTTTGGCCCTATCTTCTGGCTGGTATAGCAGTTGGCGCCGGTATTCATGGCTACGTTCCCGAAGGATTGCTGGCCTCATTTATGGGTAAAGGTGCGTGGTGGGGCGTGCCGATAGCAGTATTGATCGGTGTGCCTATATATTCCAATGCAGCGGGTGTCATCCCTGTGGTACAAGCCCTGATGGAAAAAGGCGCAGCACTGGGAACTGTTCTGGCATTCATGATGTCTGTAGTGGCCATTTCCTTGCCTGAGACTATAATCCTGCGCCGCGTGCTTAAATGGCAGTTAATTGGTGTTTTTGTTGGCGTGGTGACCGTAGGTATCATTATCGTTGGTTATTTGTTTAATGCACTTTTATGAGCTATCAAAAGCTAACGTAAGAGATTACTTAAACATGGATTAATCGTCATTAAAGGGGTTCACCGAAAAAATCAATGTGGAGGCGACTGCTATGAATATAAAAATTCTTGGAACGGGTTGCGCTAGGTGCCACCAACTGGAGAAGACCGTTACAGAGGTGGTCAAAGAGCTAGGCATTGACTCCACTGTGGAGGAAGTCAAAGACATGCGCCAAATCATTGCCTACAATATCCTGACCACGCCTGGCCTGGTGATCAATGAGCAGGTGGTCAGCAGCGGCAAGGTACCTACAAAAGCAGAAGTCACTCAGCTCATAATAAATACCATGGCCAAAGAAGGGCAGAAAAAAGGCTCTTGAGATTGCAATACTCTTAGAGACACAGGCAAATTCAAAGTATTAAGGAGACATCGAAAAACATGGACATATTACTTAGAGCAAAGATGTATTTCACGATAGTCACTATCTTAGCCGTTGGATTGTTTTGTGCTTGCGGAAGCCAGGCTATTCCACCAACCTCACCATCAGATGAACCTGCCACGCCGTCTGAAATAACAACTACGCCATCAGACAACTCGTCAACCTCTCAGACTCAAGATGAGTCTCTGGACTTACTAGAGAGGGTGGACGTCGTCTATTTCCACCGCCCTCAACGCTGCCCCACTTGCCTCTGCTTCGAAGAACGTATTCGCTATGTAGTTAGTACATATTTCCAGAACGAATTGAATAGTGGCAAGCTTACTTTTGGAGTATATGACATCGGGGACAGCAAGAACACCGATATCGTCAAGAAATACGGCGCTGTCGGCTCACAATTGTTTATCAATACCGTGAAGGATGGCACTGACCATATCACAGACATACAGGACATTTGGTCCTGGAGCTGCAGAACCAACAAAGCGGGCTTCGACCAGCAGGTCAAGAGCGTTATCGAGCAAAGCCTAAAGGGTGAGGAATAGTGGACTTAGGCAGCATTTTGTCAGGTTCCAATATCCCGGTGCTCACCGCGCTACTTTTGGGGTTAATAACTGCCATTGCTCCCTGCCCTATGGCTACTAACATCGCCGCTGTTGCCTACATCACGCGCAACGTGAAAGACCGCAAGTATGCGGTTATAACCGGCTCCTTATATACCCTGGGGCGCATGTTTTCCTATTCTCTTCTGGGCATACTTATCATCGCGGTTGGCCTGGAAATCCCGTGGATTTCCGCAACGGTCCAAGACGTCGGTGAACGTGTCCTGGGACCACTCCTGATTATAGTAGGATTACTTATGCTATTCATCGACAGGCTCTCTTTCGGCACCGGAGGCGGCAAACTGGCTTCACTCGGAGGCAAAGTAGCCAGCTGGGGCATGATAGGCGGATTCCTTCTGGGTGTCATTTTCGCCCTGGCCTTTTGTCCTTACAGCGCTGTTCTGTTCTTCGGTGCCTTGATACCCGTGGCGCTCAAGTCCACTGGAGGTGTGGCACTGCCAGCAGTATTCGCCATCGGCACCGGACTGCCCGTACTGATATTCGGCACGCTTCTTTCCCTGGGTGTAGCTGGAGTTGCTAACTGGCTTAATGCTATTACCCGCGCCGAGCGAATAATCCGTATTATAGTTTCCATCATCTTTATAGGAGTGGGCATATATTACGTGGTGCTGTGGATACAATCATAGGGTACCAATAGAAAGAAAGTAGCAGCTTAATGCTTAAAGTAAAGCTGCCGGATGGTTATCCTCCAGAAGAAGGCCGTTACGTCAGAGGTAACGACTACTCTCCTGTAGCCGTCTGCGCAATTCTGGATACCTTCGACTTCGCTATACCACCCGAATTGAATGAGTTGGTTATGGTCGGCACGGATTCAGGAGCTGCACTTGCCGGGATGCTTCAAACAGAGAATATAGGCTTAGAGAAGATGATTTGCAATATTGTGGCTAACCCGAATATCCGTTACATCGTGCTCTGCGGCAGAGAATCAACCGGGCATCTGCCCGGCGAAGCACTGCTGGCGCTCAGGGAAAATGGCATCGACGAAGCTAAACGCATTATCGGCTCAAAAGCACTTACCCCACACCTCTCCAACATCCCCACGGAGCTAATAGACAGGTTCAACCAGCAAATCGTCAGCATCATCAACCTGCTTTGCAAACCAGGAGAAAGAGACATCAAAGTCCCGGGATTGAATCCAAAAGTGGTAGAGGAGGCGGTTCGTGGCTGCTACCAGGAGGCACCCGTGGTATTCATGGACTACACGCTTTACGACATGGGAGCCTATCCCAAACCGGCTATAATTCACAAAATTGCGGCTAAATTAAACCAGCCGCAGCAAGCCATCGAACCTGGTAAATCAAAGATGAGCATGGGGCTCGTGCTGCATAAGCTACTGCCCCAGACCGATTGCCAGAAGTGCGGCAAGAAGACCTGCCTTGCCTTCGCCATCGACCTGGCCAAGGGGAAATGCCGTCTTGAAGATTGCCCCTGCCTGGACCAGCCTGAATTTACTGAAAACCGTCGGGCTTTAGCCAAACTTTTGGACTGAGGAGTAAAAACTATGGCAAAACAGCCTGAACCTATGACCCGTAAACTCTCGCTATTAGACCGTTTCCTGACGCTCTGGATATTCCTGGCGATGGGCTTCGGGGTAGGTCTCGGCTACTTCGTGCCCTCTGTGTCTGGTTTTATTTCATTATTTCAAGTTGGTACCACCTCCATACCTATAGCCATCGGACTTATCCTTATGATGTACCCGCCGCTGGCCAAAGTTAAATATGAGGACCTGCCCCTTGTCTTCCGCAACTGGAAAGTACTTAGCCTGTCTTTGATACAGAACTGGCTAATCGGCCCGGTGCTGATGTTCCTGCTGGCTATTCTTTTCCTGCGCGCCTATCCTGACTACATGGAAGGCCTTATTCTAATAGGGCTCGCCAGATGCATTGCCATGGTCATCGTATGGAATGAATTAGCTAAAGGCGACACCGAATATGCCGCTGGGCTGGTGGCCTTTAACTCTATTTTTCAGATACTATTTTTCTCGGTTTACGCCTACATTTTCATAACGGTACTGCCGGTTTGGTTTGGATTGAAAGGCTCGGCGGTAAACGTGACCATTGCCGAGATAGCTCAAAGCGTCTTCATCTACCTCGGGATACCATTTTTCGGCGGCATGATTACTCGGTTTGCCCTCATCAAAACGAAAGGACGCCAGTGGTATGAAACTCAATTTATACCCAGAATCAGCCCTGTGACTTTGGCAGCCTTGTTATTTACTATCGTTGTTATGTTCTCCCTGAAGGGAGAAATCATTGTCCAGCTGCCCCTCGATGTTATCCGTATCGCCATCCCGCTCCTCATATACTTCGTGATAATGTTCCTGGTATCTTTTTACATGGGTAAGAAAATAGGCGCCGATTATTCCAAGACCGCGACCATCGCCTTCACTGCCGCCAGCAATAATTTTGAACTGGCCATCGCCGTGGCTGTGGCCGTGTTCGGCATCGGTTCCGGTCAGGCCTTCGCTGCTGTTATCGGACCACTGGTGGAAGTGCCGGTATTGATAAGCCTGGTCAACGTAGCTTTGTATTTTCAAAGGAGATTTTTTATTAGTCAATCAGCCTCAACCAGGGCAAAAGATGAAAAATGGTTTTAATTGTGCCTATACCCGGCGGGCAGGAATACAATCTTAAAGAACCTGAAATTAAAGGCTTATGTCGTGGAAACCAAATAAATCTGATTGAGAGGGGAATATGATCAAATTCGCTAATTTAATTGTGCTCCCGTTGGTTATCTTTTCACTGCTATTTCCCAACCTAGCCTGCAAACCAAGCGGCGTGTCTAGCTATAAAGCTGATGAGATAACACTCTTGGCAAAAAATTTTAGCCCTGACTGCCCTGCCCCTGCTGAACCAGGGGGCTGAGCATGCAAGGCCAAGCCATCTCTGGATGAGAAGGTAGATGCAGAGTTCAATGCTCAGTACCTGGGAAATAAGATGTGGAGTACGACAAAGACCTGCCCCACATTTTCACAATATAATGGATATTGGTATTTTTATGAGGATGTCGGTCAATTTGCACCGAAATGGTTGTCTCCCAAGGAAGCTGAGAAACCAGAAGAAGGGACACCACAGACTGCTGTCATTTCTGAACAGAGTAAAGGTCAAACACTTAATGATCTGTATGTAAAGATAAATGGGCATCTAGAACAAACTTATACGCTCAGTCAAGAGCTACAGAACTTCAACTGGGGTTTAATTGAATATTTGAGCTGGACATCGAAGGACGAGAAAGGAAACGAGCAGAGCATACTCATGAAAGATATATTACCGTCCAAAGAAGATCTGCAACCACTGCTGATGCAAAGTGATAGATGTAATGCTTTTGCCGTTAAGCTATGGCTGGAAAACCCGTACACAAAACCGACTGCCCGGAATAGCAAGCGCCTCACCCTGGCTGCATGGTATACATGGTATACAATGAATCAACAACTTGAGGTAGAAATAGGCAAAGCCCAGGACTTGGCAAATAACGTCCAATTAGCTACAAGCAAGAAATTCGCTGATATAGACAGGGGATTAAACACACAAGGAGAAATCAGTGAGGCATATGTCAATGAAATTCACACGAAATGCGCCAATTATACAGACCTACTTGATCTCACCATACAACATCTTGAAAGAGATAGAGTACTTGCCTTGGAGATAAGGCACTTAGAGATTATCTCATCCTCCTTAAACGTTCCTTAGAATTTATCTGCAAGCGTATATAACTGGATATAGGGGTGAGAGTATTTTGAACCTACGACCATCTGAACCCGATTCAGGCTGCGAGATAAACTGACACTTGACAGGGCTAATATAGTGTCTATTATTTACTTCTTCTTCATGTGGTTTGTGACCTTCTTCATTGCCTACAAACTTAAGGCAAATTATCCTAAGACGACCGCAGTCTCTTTTACCGCAGCATCGAACGACTTTGAGCTGGCAATAGCCGTTGCGGTTGCTCTTTTTGGCATTAACTAAGGCCAGGCTTTTGCCAGGGTTACGGACCTCTGCTTGAGGTGCCGATATTAATAATCCTAGTAAATGTGGCTCTTTACTTCAAGCGAAAATTTTTTATTGTTACATCGTACATCAAACGTGAAAAGTAACAGATTTTTTCCCATTAAAACCCGTGTTACCCCTTGACAAAACCATGAGACTAATCTATAATTCGAAACATGTCGAACTTTCGAAATATCGACACCGAGCGGCTGTCTCACACATTTAAAGCTCTAGCGAATCCACACCGTTTGAACATTTTTATGCGCCTGGCTTCATGCTGCTCGCCCGGAAGTACCTGCCACACAGATACAGATTTACGTGAGTGCGTAGGCACTATCGGCAAAAACCTGGAGCTGGCGCCTTCAACAATTTCCCATCATATAAAGGAGCTCCACAGGGCTGGCCTGATTAAGATGAAAAGAAAGGGGCAGACCGTTGTGTGCTGGGTCGACCCTGAGACGCTTGATTCACTGGCTGAATTCTTCAAACCACCTGTCCACGTTTGATTCTTAGGATAATCAATACAGCTAAATAACGGCTTGAATGAGAGTTGATGACTGCTGATGAATAAGAAAATTGTGCGCATAATATACTTGCTGGCTCTAATAGCAATCCCCAGCCTCCTGTTGGCCTGCGTTGAGGCTCATCCGAGCTACGAAGTAGTTTCTTTGAATATGACACCAACAAAGATTGCCACGGGCGAGAAAGTGACTATTGAAGTTGAAGTTAAAAACATTAACTCCGAAACAGATACCTATAATGTTCCTTTGATGGTCGATGGAGTCGCCGATAGCAGAAAAGACATCACACTTGCGCCCGGGGCAAGCGAGTCGTTGATATTCGAGCTTACCAGAAGCCATGCCGGAA
>JBAVQV010000124.1:0-2227 GCA_049694415.1 Dehalococcoidia bacterium | reverse complement strand
CAGACGCCGGTGCATAGACCACACTGATAACACAATTCAAGGGGGTTGCCCCCCTCCTGTAAAATGATATCAGTGGTTTCTTTTGTAGGTACTATTGCTTCCATAAACGAATCACTCCTTTCCTCTGACGTTGACAAACGTAATATGATACAACATAGCAGTAATTCTTTGCAAGCGGAAGCACCAAGATTTTACTTAGTTCAGGCAGATTTTTTAGGTAGTTTTGCGCAAGCCTTTTAGAGGTAGGGGTTTGACATTCGCCTTTTTTGGGGAGGTTAAATCACTGATAAGCCAGGCGAGAGTAGAGCCTAGGGCTGAGCAGGATACTATTTTGAGTGGGGGAGTTGGCTATGAAGAAGTGTCAGCTATTTTGACTAAAAGGTCCTAGCTTTCTCACTTGCTCGGTCATCTCATTGACAATAGAAGCAAAGCGGTCACCTTCCGAGGCCGAGACCCAATCCAGCCTAAGCCTATCCTCTTCTATGCCGAACTGCCCCAGCATTTTCTTGAGCAATGGTATCCGGCGGGCTTCTTTTACATTACCTTCCAGGTAATGGCATTCGCCGGGATGTCAGCCGCAGACGAGCACACCGTCTGCCCCCAGCTCGAAGGCTTTAAGGATAAAGGTAGGCTCTACACGACCGCTGCACATAACTCGGATTACACGCACATTAGGCGCATATTTTTTTCGTGAGGTGCCTGCCAAATCGGCCGCTGCATAAGAGCACCAATTGCATAAGAATCCGACTATTTTGGGCTCGTAGTTCATACCATCACTCCTTCTAGCTGTGCCATAATTTGCTCGGCAGTGAAATGTCGGCTGGTAATTGCGCCACTGGGACAGGCGGCGGCACAGGTGCCGCAACCCTTGCACAGGGCTTCATTGATAATGGATACCTTCTTCTCATCATTAAACGATATCGCAGTATAGGGACAGAGCGAAATGCAGGTCTTACATCCAGAACAGAATTCCTCTTCGATGACTGCTGTCGCTGCCTCAATCTCGACACGGCCTTTGCATATCATGGCCATTACACGAGCTGCGGCTGCCGATGCTTGAGCTACTGTGTCGGGAATGTCTTTCGGTCCCTGACAGCAACCGGTGACGAAAACGCCATCTGTTGTTGTGGCCACGGGGTCAAGCTTGGGATGCTTCTCCATGAAGAAGCCGTCTCTGCTTCGGCTGATAGAAAAGAGCTTGGCTACCTCTTTGGCATCAGCTCGAGGCTCCAAGGCGTTGCTCAGAATCACCATGTCAACGGGAAGGCGCCGTTGCCGACCGATTAAGGTGTCTTCACAGAGAACCACGAGCCTTCCCTTTTCTTCGGGAGTCTCGGCTACATCGGTAACCTCTCCAGCACGGCCCCGGATGAAGTTGACTCCCTCCTCCTGGAGGCGGTTGTAGAATTCCTCGTAGCCTTTCCCGAAGCAGCGGAGGTCGATGTAAAGGTCATAAATTTCAGCGTCAGGTATTTTTTCTCTTATTAGATGGGCGAACTTGAGCGAATACATGCAGCAGACACGAGAGCAATATTCGTGATAGTTGAGGTCGCGGCTGCCTATGCAGTGCAGGATGGCTATGCTTCGTGGCTCTGTGCCATCTTTGAGCACTATCTTGCCTCCGGTGGGTCCCGAAGCGCTGCTCATTCTCTCGAACTGGAAGCCGGTGATAACGTTATCATATCTTCCATAGCCGAATTGAGACATTGGGGAGGGGTCAAAGGAATCGAAGCCGGTGGCAATTATAATAGAGCCCACATCCAAATCTACTATCTTCTCTGTCTGCTCGAAGTCAATCGCCTTAGCTTCACAGAACTTTTCGCAGGCGCGGCATTTGCCTTTGAGGAAATAGGTGCAGCGCTCTCGGTCGATTACTGGTATATTTGGTACCGCCTGCGGAAATGGTGTATAGATGACTTTTCTCTTGCCGACACCGAAATCAAATTCGCTATCTGATTTCATGGGGCATTTATCCTGGCAGGTGCCACAGCCGGTGCATTTGCTTTCATCTACATAGCGTGGTTTCTTCCGGACCTTGACTTTGAAATTACCCACGTAACCTGAGACATCTACGACTTCACTATAAGTCATCATTTCTACGTTTTCGTGTGACCTCACCGAGGCCATCTTTGGTGTGAGTATTCAGGCGGAACAGTCTAATGTGGGAAAGGTTTTATCGAGTTGAGCCATGTGACCGCCGATTGAGGGCTCCCTTTCTACCAGATAA
>JBAVQV010000123.1:0-20610 GCA_049694415.1 Dehalococcoidia bacterium | reverse complement strand
CGTACATACGGACCTCAGAGAAAGATGGCCATTCCCCAACGATTTCCTTGATGGTATCGTTGGCAACCATGTTTTTACATTTTTGACGAAATCCCAAAAAATGGGAGAGGAAGTGTTAAAAGAAGTTCTCCAAGAGGCTTACAGAGTTTTAAAGTCTGGAGGAGTATTAATTTGGACTATGCCAAAGAAAAATGCCAATACGTTGTATGGATTGTTATACTGCCTGAAGTATTTGTTAGACCCTTTCCGGTGGCGAAAACATGGGCACTCTCTCCTTTCGGCTATGTTGAAAACGATGAAATATACTCGACAGGTCGAACGGAAAGGCAAAAAGGGAATTTATACCCTTTTAGAAAAAGAGGAATGCGAGAGAATACTCCGTTCCATAGGTTTCACAGATTTGGAATGGAAGGGTATCTTTGCCAGACAATCCTGGCTAAACAGAGCTAAGAAACCAGCTTACTAAACCTCTATAGTGAGACGAATCTATAAAGGCTTTTTATTCAGGCTTAGTTCTCTTTTATGAGGCAGAAAGTGCAGCCTGGCTTTACCTTCGAGGCATGTCCACTGATAGTACTATTTTCCTTAGTACCATAGTACCATAGGCGATATTTCCTCTTGGCTATTACGAAGCACTCTTATATAGAAAGAATGCCAGTTTCTCTCTAATAAATCATTACCCTGCTAACACTCTCTTATCACAAATACCCACCATCTTCTTGACAACCTTCGAAGCTATGGACATAATAGGGTAAAGTAATAGGTACGAATTTTTAAAAATGAACATCCAAGCTTTGATTTCTTTAGCTGTGGTGGTTGCTTATACCCCGCTATTTGTTATTCTCCTTTTCAACCGCCCATGGCAGAGGCAGCATAAGCTTTTTGTTTTGAATCTGGTTGCTACAGTCCTGTGGGGCTTGAGCAATTTCCTGTTCCGCAGCGACTTCTTCATGCAGGATAGACTCCTTTTGTTTAAAGTTGTTATGTGCTTTTTCGCGTGGGGGTCAGTGCAGTTCCATTATTTTTTAGCTTCTTTCTATCAACCAAAAGGCTTCGGATTTCCCTACGCCTATGTTTTGATGGCAGCGATTATTGTGGTAACACTGCTGGGCTATCTCGCAGAGGGTGTTGCTTTTATTAACAATATACCTGTTCCTGTTTACGGCATCGCCTTTATCCCGGTGGCTCTTTCTCTATTCGTATTGTTCGGCAGAGACTTCTATTTTTTTATGGCAAAGGTTTAGAACTCTGACCGATCCAATAAAGCGTAATCAAATTCTTTATCTATTATTCAGCATTGTGCTTATGGTCCTTTTTAGTGTTAGTGCTGTTACTAAAATTGGCAAACAATATCCCCTAACTCATTTAGGTGCTGTGTTCAATTCAGCTATTTTAACTTACGCAGTTTTGAGGCATCATTTGTTGGACATGAGGATTGCTTTTCGTCGTGGGCTGGGTTGGTCGGGCTTGATTTTTGCTGCTGTAGCTGCCTATATACTTTTGCTGTTCTTAATTTATTTAGTGACAGCTTTTCAGCCAATCTCTGTTGTTTTGGCACTGAACACAGTAGCAGCCGTGGCGGTAATTCTGCTTGGTTATCGGCTGCGAGATTTTTTTGTCAAAGGTGCAGACCGTTTTTTCTTTAAGGAAAGCTACGGTTACCGGCAAAAACTGAATGAGTTTGTGAGGCACGGGTTGACCACTGTTTCTGACTTGGAAGAACTCAGCGAACAACTGCTTCCATTGCTCACCAGGGGATTGTATTGTGAACGAGCGTATCTATTACTTCCAGAAGCGGGGAACGGTGATTTCGCCATCCATTTTGCTGAACCAAAAGGGCGGCATGACCCGGTGATTAGAATGAGGAAGGGCAATCCTGTTTTGGAATGGCTGAAGCGGGAAAGTCAGCATTTGCGCATGGAAATGGTGGATATCAATCCTGAATTTCGTGGTCTGTGGGCTGATGAAGAAGACGGGCTTAAGGCTTTCGGTGTAGAGCTGTTATTCCCCTTAATAAGCCGTGGTAGCCTGATTGGAATACTAGCACTAGGCAGGAAGAAGTCTGGCAGGTACTCTGTTGAGGATATAGATTTAGTAGAGAACATCACAAGTCAGATAGCAACGAGTCTGGAGAAGGAATATCTTCAGGAGCAGCTCAGAAATCGGGAGCAAGAACTGGCTCTGATTAACCGGCTGTCAAACGTCATTACCTCCAGTTTGAACATAGGAGATGTATACGGTGCCTTTATCGCCGAGCTGAAGCAGGTAGTTGATGTGAACTGGGCAACCATTGCCATGATAGAAGGTGATGAACTTCGTTTCGAAGTTTTATCGACTGAGGTGGGCTCGACCTGGCAGGCGGGAGAAAAGATACCGCTTAAAGGCACAGGTACAGAGTGGGTAGCTGATAATAAAAAAGCTCTGGTTGAGCCTGATTTGACCAAAAACACGAGGTTTAATACCGGAGGAGAACACTTAAAGTGGGGGCTTCGGTCAATCATTTATCTGCCACTGGTAGTTAAAAATGAGGCTATAGGCAGTCTCATTATCGCCAGTCGTCAGCCGAATGCTTATACTCCGCACCAGGTTCGGCTTCTGGAGCGCCTGGCTTCCCAGATTGCAGTGCCGGTTGAGAATAGCCGTCTTTATGCTAAAGCTGAGCAGCGAGCCCGCGTCGACGAGCTTACCGGTTTGTTTAACCGCCGCCACTTTGATGAAAGCGTGAAGTTAGAAATAGACCGCCATGCTCGATATAGAAGTATGCTATCTTTGATTCTTCTCGACCTCGATTTTTTCAAAGCTTACAATGATAGGCATGGGCATACGGCCGGTGATAAGGTGTTGGCTCAAATCGGGCAGTTGATAGAGAAGTCGATAAGGAACATCGATATTGCTTTTCGCTATGGTGGTGATGAGTTTGCCATCATACTACCGCAGTCGGCGACTAGTGATGTCTTTATCGTGGCTGAGAGAGTTCGCGGCAGGATTGCGGCTGAGATGAGCAAGAAGGATAGCAAGATAAGCGCCAGTCTGGGCTTAGCTTCCTGGCCCAGCGACGGAGTGACATCCGATGAACTGGTGAATGCGGCTGACCGGGCGCTCTATTATGCTAAGGAAACTGGAGGTAATCGAACTTGTATTGCTTCCAAGATGCTGCCATCTTTAACTGCGGCTGCCAGCACAAGAACTACAAACGAGAAAGAGGTTTTGAGCATTATTCATACCTTAGCCGCAACAATCGAAGCTAAAGACCCGTATACTTATGGACATTCACGCAAGGTAAGCAGTTATGCGGTATCGCTGGCTGAGGCTATTGGTTTGCCGTCGGAAAAGGTGGCTGTGGTCAGCACTGCCGCTTTGCTTCATGATATCGGTAAGATAGGCATCCCCGATGAGGTGCTTAATAAGGTTGACAAGCTTGAGCCCGAAGCATGGGAATTGATTCACGCACATCCCAAATTATCGATAACTATAGTCGGCAACGTGGTCAGTTTAGTTTCTTGTCTGCCGGCTATTCTTCATCATCATGAGCGATGGGATGGTGGTGGCTACCCCGCCGGGCTCAAAGGCGATGCTATTCCCGTTGAGGCTCGCGTGCTGGCTATAGCTGATGCCTTTGATGCCATGACATCATCTCGACCCTATCGCAATAAGCTGTCCTATAAGAAAGTGATGCAAGAGCTGAAACGTTGCTCCGGCAGCCAGTTCGACCCGAAGCTGGTCGACGCCTTTTTACCTATTGCTCTAGCTGCGGCTCCAGAGGAGTCGGGGGTGGCCTAAAATCTCGGCGCTTCTGAAGAAGATTGGTAGTTTAGACACCACAGACCTTTTAGGCTGCACTTACTTTTTAACCACGGCGCATATGTTTCGAGAGAAAAACTTTAGCGGGAATCTGTAAGATTTCTCCGGGAATATACGGACGATTTCAAAATCAGTTTGGGATAATAGACTGTGGAGTTCTGGATAGGAATAAAGATAATAGTAGCGATAATAAATTTTTCTCCTCGACTTCCAGGGCATACTGACCTCCTTACCTTTTAGCCAGAAACTCGGCTGCCATTTGTTCCACACAGTGATGAAAGCCTCACCGCCTGGTTTCAGAACACGCCTGAGTTCCCGGAAAGCCCTTTGTCTTTGCTTATCCCCTCGGATATTATGGTAAACGGCTACCGCTATAATACAGTCGAAGGTATTATCGCGATAAGGCAAAGAAGTGGCATCGGCTACTGTCAGCTTTACTTGTAGGTCGAACTTAGCTGCATATTTCCCTGCTAGTTTAAGCATTTGCGCGGAGAAGTCTACCCCCCACAGCTCAAAGTTGTTTTTGAAGGGCAGGAAGTCTGGTCCGTGAGCACAGCCTACATTCAGGAGCTTGCCCTGGCGCCATCTGGTTGCCATCTCCTCCAGCTCTCTGGTGAAACGGGACCAATGTCTGAATCGATACCAGCTTTCGGCTATCTCATCGAAGACTTCTTTGTTTGTTGACATGTTGTCGTTTTGATAAACTTTTAATATAGGTTATCTGTGTAGAGAGAGGCTTTAGCCTCGCTTAGCGACCTCAAAAGGTCGCTCCTACATGTGTAAGGAAACCATATAATGAAAAAAATTTCAAGGACTATATCCGGGGTGACGCCCGTGGCTGTCATGGGCAAGCCGATAGGCTGCCCTGGCGAGTGCATTTATTGTCCCACCTTCCCTGATGCTCCTAAGAGCTATACGTCGGAATCGCCAGCGGTGCTCAGAGCTAAGCTGTGCAATTATGAGTCCAGAAGGCAGGTTGAGGAGAGATTGCGGGTTCTTATGGACATGGGACATCCAGCTGACAAGGTAGAACTAATTGTCATGGGCGGAACTTTTTTAGCTTATCCCGAGGAGTATCAATATCAGTTCATAAAGGATTGCTATGATGGATTAAATGGCAGCGAATCCCCCACCTTGGAGGCAGCCAAACAGATGAATGAGACGGCTGAGCATAGGTGTGTGGGGCTGTGCATAGAAACCAGACCTGACTGGTGTCGGGGGGAGGAAGTCAAGAGAATGCTTGAGTTCGGCACCACGCGTGTCGAGCTGGGGGTGCAGACACTGGACGATAATGTCTACAGGTTAGTGAAGCGTGGGCACGAAGTAGTGGATGTTGCCAGGGCTACAAAATTACTGAAAGGCTACGGTTTCAAGGTTTATTATCACTGGATGCCGGGACTGCCTGGTTCAAACCCGGAGCACGACCTGGAGCTGTCTCGGCGGCTTTTTGATGATGACAATTTCAGGCCTGATGGGCTCAAACTTTATCCGACGCTGGTTATTGCCGGTACCGAGCTTGAAAAATGGTACGAAGATGACCGCTATCAGCCTTATCCGATGGATGAGCTGGTAAAGTTGATGATAGGCATTAAAACCAATGTCCCTGGCTATGCCAGAATTCCCCGGGTAATGCGTGATATCCCCAGCAAATTCATAGTGGCCGGCTGTAAAGATTTAGCCTTGAGGAGTGCCCTGAAGAAGCGAATGAAAGAGATTGGAGTTGTGTGTAACTGCATCCGCTGCCGTGAATACGGGCATCGTTTGAGGGATGGCTGGAAAGTAGGCGAGCCACGATTAAAGAGATTGGATTATGAGGCATCAGGAGGAAAGGAGGTGTTTCTTTTCTTCGAGGATGAGCGGGAGACTATATTTGGCTTGCTCCGTATGAGGGTCGGTTCTGTGGCAGTTGGCAATGGAGATTTAGCTATGGTCAGGGAGCTGCATGTATTCGGCTCAGAGGTTCCGCTAAGGGAAAAGTTGGTTGGAGCAGCTCAGCACAGAGGGCTAGGCTTGGAGTTGCTCAAGGAAGCTGAACGAATTGCCCGAGACGAATTTCAAGCGCCAAAGATAGCTATCATCAGCGGCGTAGGTGCCAGAGAATATTTCCGCTCAGAATGTGGCTATGAGTTAGATGGCGCCTACATGATTAAGGGGTTAGTTGAGTAACCTCGACCATGTGATAAGAAATCACAAATACTAAACCTCAAATCCCAAACTATTATTTAAATTCAAATTTTCTAAACTAGGAACATCTGTGTTTTGAACATTAGTATTTGTGGTTTTGAATTTGTTTAGAGTTTAGAAATTTGAAATTAGGATTTCTGCTGCCTTCGAAGGGTCGTAGCTACCGATAATGTGTCTGTCATTCTGAGCGAAGCGAAGAATCCCAAAGCAATAGAGATTCTTCGGTCGCTCTGCTGCCTCAGAATGACGAGCTCGCCTAAGATGACTTATATAAATGGCAGGACACGAAGTGGCCTTTTGATAATTCAGCGAGCTCCGGTTCTACTTGACTACAGATTGGCAGTACCCGATGACATCTGGGCTGAAAGTGACAGCCGGATGGCGGGTTTAGTGCTGAAGGGACATCACCGCGCAGAAGTATTCTGTCTTTGTCTTTATGTTTAAAGCTGGGGACTGCCGACAGTAGAGCTTCGGTATAAGGGTGTAGAGGTCTTTCAAATAGTTCCTTCTTATTAGACAGCTCAACGATTTTTCCTAAATACATTATAACTACTCGATGTGCCATATGCCTTATCACTGATAAATCGTGGGCGATGAATAAATAAGCCAGCCCAAATTTCTCTTGAATATCCATCATCAAATTTAGAATCTGAGCCTGTATGGATACATCGAGAGCGCTCACCGGTTCATCAGCAATGATAAGTCGCGGATTCATGGCTAAGGCACGGGCGATGCCGATACGCTGTTTTTGACCGCCGCTAAACTCATGTGGATACAGGTTAGCCTGTCCGGATTCCAGTCCAACTTGTTCCATTAAATCAGCCACTCTATGCATTCGCTTTTTTTCATCGCCAATATTGTGGATAATCAAGGGTTCACCAATGGAGTCGCCGACAGTCATCCTGGGGTCGAGAGAGGCATCAGGGTCCTGAAATATTAATTGAATTTCCCTTCTTAATTCCCTAAGTCCTTTTTTGTCGAGCCCGGTAGCATCAGTGCCCCGGTACAAGATTTTACCGCTGGTTGGTTCCTCCAGCCTGGGTATTGTTTTGCCCAAAGTTGACTTGCCGCATCCTGATTCTCCCACTAAGCCGATGATTTCGCCTTCACTTATGTCGAAGGTAACCCCATCTACAGCTTTTATATCTCCAACATGACGGGAAAATATGCCGGCAGTCACCGGATAATACTTTTTGAGGTCTCTTATTTGTAGCAACTTATGATTTACTTTATGTTTCATGTGTATAAATGACAGCTTACGGTATGCCTCTTTGAGATTGTAGTTTTTCGTGGCTCTTGTTGGATACATATTTTCATTGCCTTGGGACATCTGGGATGAAAAGTGCAACCTTGAGGCATTTCCAGAGGGTTGGGTGTTGTTCCGGGAATCGATGTCAGCCTGCCCGTGGATTTGGAGGCATCAGGCAAGCAGTCAATTAATCCGATAGTATAAGGATGCCTTGGGGTGCTAATTATTTCAGAGACCGGCGCCGTCTCGACGTCTTTTCCACCGTACATGACTACGGCGCGGTCTCCTATTTCAGCCACCACGGCCAAGTCGTGCGTTATGAAAATTGTGGACATTTGTCTCTTTGTCTTCAACTCGCGAAATATGTCCAGAATTTGGGCCTTTATGGTCACATCTACGGCGGTGGTTGGTTCATCAGCTATGAGAATTTGGGGGTCACAGGACAAGCTCATAGCTATTAGAACTCTTTGTTTCATACCGCCTGATAGTTGGTGTGGGTAGTAACTCATCACTCTCTCTGCTGAGGGTATGCCCATTTCGCTGAGCAACTTCATAGCCCTGTCTCTAGTGCGGTTAGAATCCAGCTGTAAGTGAAGCTTTATTTGCTCTGTTATCTGGTCACCAATGGTCAGTACGGGATTCAGAGCCGATTGCGCTTCCTGGAATACTATAGCGATATCTTTACCTCTGATTTTTCTCATTTGCTTTGAGGAACATTTAGTTAGGTTCAGGCTATCGTAGCTTATTTGACCATCGACTATTTTCCCGGGCGGGCTATCAAATAGGCGTAGAATGGACAGTGCCGTCACTGTCTTGCCGCAGCCAGATTCGCCAACGAGGCAGAGACATTCACCGCGCCTGAGTTCGAATTCAACTCCATCAACCGCCTTGACTACGCCCCGGCGGGTGAAAAAGTAAGTCTTTAGTTGGCTAACCTCAAGTATCACATTATCCATTGGCATGTCTATATGTTACTTTTGGGGTCGAAAGCATCTCTCAGTCCATCACCCAAAAAGTTAAAAGCAAGTACTGTTAGGAATAACATGATTCCCGGTTCTACGGCTACCCACCAGGCGGTGTTCAATGTGTGTTGTCCCGATTCCAGGATTACTCCCCAGCTAGGTACGGTGGGATCGCCCAGGCCGATAAAGCTCAAAGCGGCTTCAGCTAGAATTACTCCGGGGATAGATAAGGTGGCTATGATTATAATTAGACTGATGACATTGGGTATAAGGTGTCGGAAGATGACCCTGTTATCACTAGCGCCTAAGGCTTTAGCGGCAACGACAAATTCCCGAGTCCTTAGCGATAGAGATTCGCTTCTAATCAGCCTGGCGGTACCTGTCCACCCGGTCAATCCTATTGCCAGCACTATAAAAGCCAGACTAGGACCAAAGATGAAGACTATTAGAACCAGCAACAGGAAGAAAGGAAATGTCATCATGACATCGGTGAATCTCATTAAAGCGTTGTCTACCCAACCTCCGAGGTAGGCCGACAAGACGCCGATAATCGTACCCAGGATTATGGCTATACCGGTGGCGATGAGGCCAACCTCTAAAGATACTCTGGCTCCGGAAACTATCATTGCCAGCATGTCACGGCCTTTGCTATCCGTGCCCAGCGGATGTTTCCAGGTTCCGTGGATTTCATTTGTAATAAATTTATCGCTTTCTATGTTGTATATCGAATGTTGGGTCGTGAAACCCACAGGCGGTATCTCTTTTTCTTCGAAATTGACCGCTGTCGGGTCTGCGGTGAAAAAGGGGCCAATTACGGCTAACGCCACCAGGAAAATTATGAAAGCTAGGCCAAAGACAGCCAGCTTGTTACGTTGTGTCCTTTGCCAGTAGTAGTTGATAAGCCGCCTGCTATTGGACACGCGCCGGCTAATTCTCCCGGCTATATCTCGTAACGTTTCAGCCATATCTTATCCTCGGGTCAAGATAAGTATAACTGATGTCAGTGGCCAGGTTGACCAGTAGCACCATAAATGTTCCGATAAGAGTAACAGCCACTACCACGGGATAGTCATTAGCAAATATGGCGTTGAATGATATTTGCCCAAGTCCGGGAATGCCGAAGATAATCTCAGTGAGGTAGGCACCACCGAAAACGATGCTGCCTAAATCGAACATAATTATGGTAACGAGAGGTAGTAGCGCGTTCCGGAAGACATGTTTACCGATGACAGTCCGCTCGGGCAGGCCCTTGGCTCGAGCAGTAGTGACAAATGCTTTCCTCAAGTTATCCAGCATAGCCGACCTGGTATATCTAACATAGCCGGCTAACATTCCTGTGCCCAAGGTTATGATGGGCAGTACCAACGCTTTCAGATTATCCAGCGAAAATAGAGGTAAAGTGGTGTCATAGTAAGTCTTAAATAATCCTAGTTTAACTGAAAAAACCAGTATAAGCATTATGCCGAGCCAGAAGTTTGGTATCGATATACCAATGAAAGAGAGGAAGGTGAAGGCATAATCTGTCTTGGTATATTGCTTGACTGCCGAGTAGATGCCAATTAGCATGCCAAGGAAAGCAGCAAATAGACTGCTTAACAGTATGAGTTGGAAGGAGTAAATCCAGTGAGTTTTGATTAGCTCAATTACGGGCATCGAGGTGCTGAAAGACCACCCCAAATTCCCTCGGAACAGGTTGCCCATATAGCTAAAGTATTGCACGTAGATGGGCTTATCCAGCCCATACCGCGCCTCAACGGCAGCTGTTACCTGGGCCGGGTCACCCCCCCGGGCAGCTATATTGGCAAGATATTTGTCGGCTGGCGAACTGGGGCCAACCCTGACTAGAATAAAGGTGATAGTCAGTATACCCCAGGCGATAATCACCGAGTATATGAGCCTTTTGACGATGTAATCTCTGAGCCAACTTTTCCCCATGATTGATACCAGAGGATAGTGCTAACAGGAAATGTTTTTTACTTTTATGCTAAACCTCATTTTACAGGTTCAAAATGCCACAAGTAGTAGTTATAACCCATATTTATGCCAGGTTCTATTCCCATGACATTTTTTTGGAAACCGACGTTAGCTCGGTGGAAAACCAGGAAATCTACCGGCTGTTCCTCCGACAGCAATCTGGACAGTTCGGCATAGATTTGCTGCCTCGCATTCTTGTCCAGTGCCTCTTTTGACCTGGCACGATTGAATAGTTCATCCACTTCAGGGTTTGAGTAGCCAAAGAAGTTAAGGCCGCCTTTGGTTGTAAAGAAAACATGACTTCCGGACGGCGCCAGCAAATCGGTACTGAAACCCATCAAAATTAGGTCCCAAGATTCCTGGCTAACTGCTTCGAGGCCGTTATTGTATGCCGGTTCCTGCTTTGAGCCTGGGACTGTATTCATTACGTACTGTCTCAAAAGGGTTGCCCAGGGTACCAGCTTGATTTCAGTTTCTATGCCCAACTCCAAAAGGTTCTTGCGTATCGAAAAAGCCATATCCTCAGCCGGTTTGCTACCTGTGTTGACAGCGAGAATCAAGTGAAGTGGAGTGCCTCCCTTATCAGTAACTTTTATGGTGCCATTATTTTGTTTAATTCCATAGCCCTCCTGATAGAGTAGTTCAGTGGCCTTCTGCTTATCGTATAGAGGTATAACTCCGTATTTAGCGACCCCTTCATCCGTATACCAGGGGGAAGTGGCAGGGATAAAGCTATAAGCCGGCTCCGCAAAGCCGAGCAAAATTGCCTGACTAATCGTTTGCTTGCTTATTGCCATTGACAGGGCTTGTCTTACCGTTTTATCCTTTAGTCCCTCCCAACCGTTAGCCCGCTGGTTATAGGCCAGGAGCGTATAGCCGGTAGTGGGAATGGTATATACCTTAATATTTGGCAGAGATCTGAACCTATTTACTTCGGCAGGCTCAATTCCGCTTTCAGTTATATCTCCTGCTTCCAGAGCTGCTTGCAGTGTGGCCGAGGTACTGAAAAGCTTGATGATGTATTGTCCAAAATATGGAGCGCCGACGTCTTTGCCCAGATAATAGTCAGGATTTCGCTCCACTACAAACCTATCATTCCTGACCCATTCTTTGAAGCGATACGGGCCAAGGTTACCTGTGTAAGTCAAGTTGTTAAACTCTGGTGCCTGCGTGAAAGCTTCAACGTTACCTTCGTAATTCACGGCAATATACTTGGGGTAAGGTGTCAGGCCATAAATTGTGTATACGAATTCAGGATAAACTGTCTGGCGAGTTATAGTAAAGGTCGTATCATTTACTGCTTGCGGTGTAACTAAGACAGTTTTACCGTCCACCTCTTCTTGCCAAAGGCTCTTATAGGGGTAGTTAAGCCAATCTGAGAACATAAGATTTTTCAAGGTATATACATAATCCTCAGCAGTAACCTGCGAGCCGTTGCTCCATTTGAGGTCGTCTCTGATAGTTACCGTATAAACCAAGCCGTCCGGTGACACCTCTACATCCCGGGCCAAACAACGCAGTTGGATATTCAGTTGATTATCGTAAGTAGCTAACGAGTCTACCGTATGTCCTGCATAGCTGAAAGAACTAGCATCGGCTGCTAAAATCCAGTTTAATGTCTCGGCATCACCTCCTGATTGTCCATCTATAAAGTCACTTTTAACTGTGGTGCCTTTAGCACAACCTGCCGTCAAGGTAATCAGTACCAGTGTTAGTGCTAAAAAGATTCCGAATTTTCTCATGTCTTTACCTTTCTCGATTTTAATGGCTTATTTCGACTATTGTCGGCTGTCTGTTTCATTTGCTGCTTTATTGTCTTGCCGGACTTGAAACGGTTAAGGTTCAGAAAACCTTTGTTTGACATAAAATGTTTATTCCCTAAATGAAGCTCGCCTTTAGTTGAAGGATGATTTCGTCAATGCTATCCGGAGCTTCTGAAGTAATACGCTTGATGGCTTCATCGACCTTCTGATATCTATGTGTGTCGTGAAGGTCGTCTAGTTTCTCATAATAGCCGGCTCTTCTTCCCAGCCTGAAATTAAGCCTTTCCTCGGTCGATAGGGTTAGGTATCTGTTTATTGTAGCCAGGGAGGCTGATTTTGCCTCAGGGAATTTACCTTCTACTTCAGGCAGGAGGTTCAATATATGGTCACTCTTGAGCTCGCTGGTAACGTCGAGCTTTTCGATAAGCTTGCCAATCTCTTCCACTACTTCATCTTCCGTTTGGATTTCAAAATCGCCGGCTTCTATCTTTGCCCACAAAGGTATGCCCTGGCGGATATGCAAGGTGCGTAGCCTGATATAATCCGGGTCGATTTCGTTAAGGACGATAGCTGTGCCGATAATGTGGTCTGATGACAGTTTCTTACCACCCAGTCCGGGCATTACGTATTCGCATAACGATATACCGGCCTGTTTCACCTTCTTGCCCCCGGCTATATGCTCTTCGGCTGTAACTCCTTTTTCTACGTAATTAAGCACCAGGTTAGAGCCGCTTTCCATTCCGATATGCAATCGGGAAAGTCCAGCATCTTTAAGCTCTTTCAATTCCTCCAGTGACTTTTTGGAGGCAGTTTTTGAACGTGCGTAAGAGGTTATCCGGCTCAAGTCCGGGAAGCTTTGTTTCAATGACGAAATTACTCTGATTAAATCAGGCGTCCTCATTATAAGCGCGTTAGCATCCTGAAGAAAAGCAGATGTACCACCTGCCCATAGCCAGAGAGCTACGTTGCAGATGCTGGCGTTATATTGATAGCTGTAAATTGTTCCTGCCGCATTTCTGAGTTGATCACCATAGCCCATTTTCCAGGCGAGCTCTTTTATTTCATCGGCGACAGCCTTGGCGGATTCTATATCCTTGACCACATCCTCAGCCGGTCTTAGCTCGAACTTCTGTCCCTTGTAAACCGGACAGAATTGGCATCGGTTCCATGGGCAGTTCCTGGTTGCTCTTATCAGTAATGAATACGCTTCGCTGGGCGGCCTTATTGGGCCCAGTTCAAAGGAATAGTCAGCTAATTTCTTCGCGTCAATGCCGTAATTCACGTTCATGACATTTATTTGAGTTTAATTTTAAGCTTTATGGGGCGTAATTTGCAATAATAGACTTGCCATCTATCGAAGTGCTAACATGTTTGGAAAGTAACGAAGTGGAAGTACATACCTACAGTTTTGGATGAATAGTAGATATGGTTAATCCTGGCGATGTTAAGGTAGTCTCTTTCGACGTCGAAGGCACGCTGGTAACGCCCGATTTTAGCTACGCTGTCTGGTTTGAAGCTATCCCTCGACGATATGCTGAGAAGAATGGTATTAATCTCGAGCAAGCTAGAAAAGCGGTCGAGGAAGAATATGGAAAGGTCGGTGACCAGAGACTGGAATGGTATGATGTCCGATATTGGTTCGACAAGCTTGGTTTGGGTACTCCTGTCCCCGTAATGCAGAGATGTGAGAGTCACGTATGCTACTATCCTGAGGTTAAAGAAGTGCTGGCCTCTTTAAGTGAAAAGTACAAACTAGTTGTGGCTTCAGGTTCGACGCGAGATTTTCTACGGCATCTTCTTCAAGACATCGAGCCTTATTTTTCGGAGATTTATTCCTCGATTACAGATTACAGGCAGTTGAAGACATCCGAGTTTTACTTAAAAATGTGTCAGGCAATGCGGGTTGAGCCTGAGCAGGTAGTTCATATTGGCGATAACTGGCAATTCGATTATGTCGCTCCGAGCGAAATGGGTATTCAAGCATTCTATCTTGATAGAAAACGGCAAACCAATCACCAAAACTCCGTGGCAAACTTGCTGCAGTTGAAGGTTTGTTTGATAGATTGATTAAAGGTTCTTCTTTAGCAAGACTGCTGTCAGATAGTAGAACAAACGCGGTCTGCCAAAATCAGCTATCACAGCCTTTTTATTTTAACTTTAGAAAGTAGTCTTTCTACATCCTCTCGACGGCAGAGCTCAGTGCCCGGTGTTAATGTAGCGGCTGTTCCTGCGGCTACTGCCCAGCGGCAGGCCTCGTCTATGCCGAGTCCCTCGTTTAGTTTTAAGACTAGCCCAGCAATAGTCGAGTCGCCAGCGCCTACCGTGCTACGAACCTCTACTTGGGGTGGTATTGCCTTTAGAATCCTTTCCCCGTTGGCGGCTATGAGTCCGTCTTTGCCGCGGGAGATTACTGCGACTTCGATGCCATTATCGACTAGGGCCTTAAGCGCCTTAACAATTGCTGCTTCGCTTCTCAGATGTTTTCCGAGCAACTCTTCGGCTTCATGTACATTTGGTTTGATGACATTTGGTTTAGCCTTTATTCCCTCTTTTAGCCATTTATTATCCGAATCGAGCACAGTTTTTATGCCGTTATTTTTGGCCGCCTCTATTAGTTGACGGTATATATCAGCAGGTACTGCAGGAGGGACACTACCAGCGAAGACCAAAAAGTCAGGTTTAGGGCTGATATGTTTTACTTTCTGTACCAATTTTTGCAGTTCGTGTCTCATGATATGCGGTCCCGGAGCGTCGATTCTGGTTTGATGGTAAGTTGCTAAATCAGCGATTATGAAGTTGCTCCTAATTTCCCCCTTGATTGGAGTGAAGTCAAAGGGGACAGCCTGTTGTTGAAGAAGATGCTTTAATGTTTCGCCGTCAATGCCGCCGATAAAACCATAAGCAACCGTTTCGCCACCGAGCTCGTGAATGACTCTGGAAACGTTGATTCCTTTGCCGCCGGGGTATCGACGTAAGCTAGTCCAACGATTAGCTTCATCTATAACCAGTTCCTCAACGGTAACGGTTCTATCCAGGCTGGGATTCAGAGTAACTGTTGCAATCATTAAACTCGTTCCACTTTCAGCAGATTGGTGCTGCCGGAAATGCCTATGGGCACGCCTCCGGTAATAACAACCAAATCGCCATCTTGAGCCAACCCAGTTCTTTTGGCTACTCTGGCTCCTCGGGCAAATAATGCGGTTATTTTTGAGGGCTCGGGAATTTGAAAGGCGCGTACTCCCCAAGATATTGACAACTGTCTCCGTGTTTCATTACTTGGAGTTATGGCAAGAATCGGTACCCCCGGGCGATACTTAGCGACACGTCGCGCAGTGCTTCCTGATGAAGTGAAGGCAATGATGGCTGCGGCACCCAGTTGATGTGCAGCGTGGCAGGCAGCGTAACTGATGGCATCGTCTGTTTGAGGTTGAAGGTCTTTACCCTTATTGAACAGAATCTCTTCGTAAGGTAATGACGCCTCTGCTTCAAGAGCAATCTGCGCCATCATAGATACAGTTTCTACCGGATAGTTACCGATAGCGGTTTCTTCTGACAGCATTAGGGCGTCGGCACCATCAAAGATGGCGTTTGCCACATCTGAAACCTCAGCGCGGGTAGGACGCAGTGCATGTACCATCGACTCAAGCATTTGAGTGGCTACAATGACAGGCTTCCCCAAGCGGTTGCACTTCTGGATTATTTCCTTCTGAACTATGGGCACACGTTGTATGGGAATCTCTACGCCGAGGTCGCCACGGGCAACCATAGCGCCATCAGCGGCCTCCAGTATTTCATCGAGATTATCCAAAGCTTCGCGCCTCTCGATTTTTGCAATGAGCGCCGGGGCCTTTTTCTTTTTCTGGATAAAGTTCCTCACCTTAAGTACGTCGTTAGCTTCTCTAATGAAAGACAAGGCCACTAAGTCTACATTATGTTTTAAACCAAAAAGGAGGTGCGCCCAATCTTCTTCAGTGATTGTGGAAGCGTCCCAGGTCATGCCCGGAATATTGACACCCTTATCCTGACCCAGAGTGCCGCCCGTTATTACTTGGCAGTTGACCTCCATATTTCCAGCAGATGTTACTTTTAGCTCTATAGCACCATCATCGAGGAATATCATGTCGCCGGGCTTTACAAGGCTTGGCAGTTCCGGCAAACCTACAGATACTCTATGTTCATCTCCCAAAATTTCTCTCGTGGTCAGTATGAAATCAGCGTCTGCTTTAAGTTCAGTGGTGCCCCCTTTTAGCTTCCCGGTTCTGTTTTTTGGTCCGGGCAGGTCTTGCATTATGGCTAGCGGCAGGTTAGTTTGTTTTGCTGCTTGTCGGAGGGTTTTAATATAGCTAGTATGTTCCTTATGAGTTCCATGTGAGAAGTTAATTCTGGCGACATCCATACCAGTTTTGAGTAGCTCTTTTATTACTGAAGCCGATTTGGTGCTCGGACCTATAGTGCAGACTATTTTTGTCCTACGGTATGGGGTGCTTGCAATATTGACAGACATCCTGCTTATCTCAGTAATTTACGTACCAATTTTCCGGGACAGTAGCTAATTCATGAGCCTTAATGCCAACTTTACGATACCAGGGTACTGCATATTTTGCGGCTATATCGGCTAGTTCTTTTAACCTATCAACCACAGTTGTTGACAGGAATTTCAGGCGGTCTTTTTTGTCCGTAAAATGTACAATTTCTTGCCAGATAGCCCGACCGCCGAGGAATCCCGAAGCACCTGCGCTGCAGGCAATTTCCACTTCTTTTCGAAATGTTTCGTATTCAACGCCAGCGCTTAGGATAACCCAGGGTACCGGTGAAGCCTCGTCCAACTGTCGGCAATATTGAAGAAGTTTTGCCCCGTTCGCTTCATATTTCAGGTCGGCAGGGAATTCTGACTTAAGTACGTCAATCGGTAAAGAGGCGATTTGGCGGGCAGTTTCAATTACCAAGCCTGGTTTCCGAGCCGCTAATTTAGATAATTCCTCATTCTCACCCTTGATAGGATAGGTCTGGGTCTCAACTAGGAAAGGAACGTCATATTTCAGGCATTCTTCTGCAACCAACTGTATTGTTTTTAACTGTTTATTGGCTACCTCCTTCAGATCGGGTCGATAATAGACCAGAAGTTTAACTGCTGAGGCACCCATGCGTCTAATTTTTTCCACACTCCAGTTATTGAGCAAGGCGGTTATTCGCCCCAGTTGAGTGCTTTCGTAGCCGGTAGCTTCGATGCTGACCAGCAATCCGGTGTGCCCGGGGAGGACTCCTCTAGAGATGCACTGGGCAGCGCCATAATTAGGGTCTAATAAGACAGCACTACTATAGGGGGCCAAAGCAGCGCATAATTCCAGCTTATATTCAACAAGTTCCTGATAATCAACTTCGTCATCAAGTTGTTCCTTTTCAATCATAGCCTTGAGAGAACCTCTGTGGTCCATGGCGCACATTATAAAGATTCCCTCGGGCGTAGAAATCTGCTGCAAGCCCCTGATTTTGCCAATGCCCAGTTCAGCCATTCTGTTCTATTCCAATATGTGACTTCCCGATATAAGAATATACCCTTTTACTTCATGCATATCAAGTTTAATTAAGATAGAGTTTATACGAAGTTGAACGAAGTTCGGATATCTCTGAGTCTTGCGTAGATTCAACGAATGGGGCATAATTGCGTCCAGATTGCGTTTGGCAGGAGAGGAAAACATAGAAAAGAAAGAATCCAGGCCTTTACCCCATGAATTGGAGAGAATGCCTTCCAAAGAGAGACAAAAACATTTGGAAGAGAGGATGAGGGAAATAATAGCTTATGCTTATGAAAAGGCGCCAGCGGTGAAGGAGCGGTTCGACAATGCTGGAGTGAAACCTGCCGATATTCGCACTATTAAGGATTTGGAAAAGATACCGATGGTAAGGAAGGATGACCTGATTGCTCTACAAAAGGCAGATCCTCCGTTTGGTGGCTATCTTGCTGTTCCCATGGACAGTCTGGAGAGGATATATCAGTCGCCAGGCCCAATTTATGATCCGCAACGAAAGAGAGGTTTCGGAACGGGTGGTGGGATGGGACCGGACTTTGGCAAAGGGCAGATAGTAATGAATACATGGTCATATCACATAACGCCTGCTGGACTTGGAGTTGACCAATTGCTCAGGAGTATGGGGTTTACCGTTGTTCCCATGGGTACTGGAAATACTGAACTCCAGGTGCAGATTATGCACGACCTCAAGGTACATGGTTTCGTTGGCACTCCCAGCTTTCTGAAGATAATTATCGATAGGGCTGAAGAGATGGGCTATGACTTTAAGAAAGACTTCAACTTAAAGTGGGCTATGGTTGGTGGCGAGATGGGTGGTGAGGTGCTACGTAAGTTGTTCCAGGAGAAATATGGTATTTTATGTATGGGCGGAGATACTTATGCTACGGCTGACGTAGGCACCGTGGCTACGGGGTGCGACAAGCAGTCTGGGATGCACATAACTGCGGATGCTATAGTTGAGATAGTAGACCCAGCGACGGGAAAGCAGCTTGAGCCTGGTGAGATTGGTGAGATAGTAGTCACGCCCTTCGACGAAGTTTATCCCTTGATACGGTTTGGAACTGGCGACTTATCGATGATGGTGGACGAGCCGTGTGAGTGTGGGAGAACAACCCCGCGGTTGCCGAAGATTATGGGCAGGTCTGGTGAGGCTGTAAGGGTAAGGGGGATGTTTGTTCATCCCAAGCAGACGGATGAAACGATTGCCAGATTTCCGGAGATTCGGCGTTATCAGCTTGTAGTGACTCGTCCCCAGAACAGGGATGAGATGGTTCTCAAGGTTGAGCTTGCTGATGACGCTGTTGACAAGGAAAAGCTGAAGACCGCTCTGGATAAGAGCTTTCGGGATACATGTAAAGTCAGGTTCGATCGCGTGGAGTTTGTTGCCAAAGGCTTTATTCCTGAAGATGCCACACATATTGTAGATAAGAGGACATATTAGGGGAACTGCAATTTATTAAACTTACTTTCATCAGTTAAGGAGATATTAGCCATGAAAGATAAAAAATCCTTGCCTCCGTTTGAGGCAATGGAGAAAATGTCACGTGGGGAGAGGCAGAAGGTTTTAGATGAACAGCTGAAGTGGCTGGTTGGTTATGCTTATGAAAAAGCTCCGGCAACCAAAGAAAGGTTTGATAAGGCAGGTATCGTGCCATCAAAAGTGTCCGGTATTAAGGACTTAGAAAATTTGCCTTTGCTGAGAAAAGATACATTGGTGGATTTATACAAAGCCAATCCTCCTCTTGGCGGATTGGTTACTGTGCCCATTACTGAGTTGGAAAGGGTTTACGTTTCACCCGGGCCGATTTATGACCCGCATCATTCAAGTGAGACTTTCTGGCAGCGACATGTCCATCTATTCAAATCCCTTGGTTTTCGTAAGGGAGACGTGATTATCAATACTTGGTCTTATCATCTAGTACCGGCTGGGCATATGTTTGACGAAGCGTTGAGGCGAGTCGGGGTTACAGTAATTCCCATGGGAGTGGGAAATACTGAGCTTCAAGTTCAAGTTATGCATCAACTTAAAGTCACCGGATTTCTGGGCACCACGGGCTTCTTCATGAATATCATCAATAAGGCTGAGGAGATGGGTTACGATATGCATAAGGATTTCAATCTCAGGCTTTTATGGATTGGTGGTGAGATGGGTAGTGGGCCAATCAGGAAAATGGTTGAGGAGAAATACGGGATTGCTACCACGGATGCTTATGGGACGTCCGATGTCGGCCTGGTAGCTTATGAGTGCAGTGAGAAGAATGGCATGCACATTGCCGAGGGTGTAATACTGGAGATGATTAGTTACGAGACTGGAAAGCAAGTTGAGCCTGGAGAGGTTGGTGAAATAGTGGTGACTCCGATTGATGAAACCTATCCATTGATTCGCTTCGGCACGGGAGACCTTGCCGGTTTGATTGATGAGCCTTGCCCTTGTGGTCGGACTTCTTTTCGGATAACACGCCTTTTGGGTAGGGTCGGTGACGCCGTTAGGACCAGAGGCATGTTTATTCATCCAAGGCAGCTTGAGCCAGCAATGGCGAAGTTCCCACAGGTTGCTCAGTATCAGGCGGTGGTGACTAGACCCGGCCATCGGGACGAGTTGACGCTCAAAGTTGAGCTTAAGACCGAAGAGGGAATTGATAAGGAGAAACTGTCAAACGATTTAAACCAGATGGTGAGCCAGGCATTAAGAATTAAAGTTGACCGGGTTGAATTTGTAGCCAAAGGGGTGATTCCCGAATGGCACAAGCTGATAGTTGACGAGCGAGTATATTAGGCTAAGCTTACTCTCCTCTTAATCCTCAATCCGGGGGTAAACATCTTCTGTATTGTCTCGAGGTTTGATCCCGGACAACAAATATTCGATGCCTTCCAGCAGCATTCGTCTTTCTTGACTTCGAATTGTGGTAAAATAGGGCACGATTTTGTCTATTTGGTGATATAGAAATGTCCATGCCGTTAATCAGTGAGGAAAAGAAGTCAAATTTGAACTCGATTTCTTGTGGTAAGCTGACCTGGGTTTACATTGAGAAGCCGACCAAGCAGGATGTGGATTATTTGGCTCAGAACTTCAACTTTCATATACTTAATCTAGACGACGTTTTGAGCCGGGTTCAACGTCCCAAAATCGATGAGTATCCAGACCA
>JBAVQV010000122.1:0-10333 GCA_049694415.1 Dehalococcoidia bacterium | reverse complement strand
GCCCGAGGTCGAAGCATTCGCATTCTGGCTTCACGCCATTTTGGTTCATGGTATCCAGAAAGAACATTATATCGTCAAACGGATTCTGGAAAACCATAGAGAAGACAAAGTCCTTTCGCCTGGGACTATACTTAGCATAATTCATAGTCCCCATGTTTAGCGCCGCAATTTCAGGTTTCAGTTCCCGAATATGAGCAACCCTTGTATCCCTATCCACGCCTACGGCACCGGTGGAAAAGTTTATTATGATAGGACATCTTTTCCTGACTTCTTGCATAATCTCCCGAAAAATCTCTACTCTCCAGGATGGCTTGCCATCGTATTCCCTACCATGGATATGCACTATTGAAGCGCCTGCATTGTATGCCTTCAGCGCTTCTTCACCAATTTCTTGCGGGGTATAAGGAATCCATTTACATTGGTCTCTATTGGCTGCGACACCGGTCAAAGCGGCGGTTATCACTACTTTTTTTTGCAAGCCCATGGCTACTCCTCTCTGTTATTTTCCTTTCCATGCTGGGTCACGCTTTTCCAGAAAAGCGGCAATGCCTTCAGCTACATCTTCAGCCATCGTGTTAATTGCTAACATTGACGATAAATATTCCAGAGCCTTCTCATATTCCATGTCACGCATAGTATAAAAGGCTCTTCTGCCAAGTCTCAGAATAGCTGGGCTTTTGCTAACTATCTTCTTGACAATCTCATCAACTTTTGCATCAAGTTGCTCTCTGGGTACAACATGATTAACCAGGCCGAGTTTTTGTGCTTCTTTGGCATCAACTCTTTCACCGGTTAGCATCATCTCTAATAATCGCTTTGGGGCTGAAGTGAACCGAAGCAGTGTCGCCATAATCACATAGGGGAAAAGTCCAACGTTTATTTCCGGCGTGCCAAAGAGGCAGTCATCAGCCCCAATTACTATATCGCAAGCACAAGCTAAGCCAAGCCCACCACCAAGTGCATGACCGTTAATCCGCCCGATCAAAGGTTTTTTCAGGCCTTTTATCACTTTAAAAAGTTCGGCGAATTTCCTTTGTTCTTCATGACGGTCAAGAAAACTCATAGTGGCGCCCATAGACTCGTGAAAGTCGGCACCAGCGCAAAAAACTTTGCTACCAGCTCCGGTGAGCACAATGGCAACTACGTTCGGGTCATCATCACATTTTTTAAAGGTGTCAAGAAGTTCAGTCAGCATTGTCGGTGAGATGGCATTTTTTCGGTCTTCTCTAGATAGAGTGATTGTGGCCACTTTGTCTTTTACTTTGGTTGTTATAGTCTGGTACATTCACTCCCTCCTTAAACGGGGTAAACCCCGTGTTTTCTGGGATGTCTAAATATCTTTTTATCTTTAGTGAATTCAAGAGCTCTGATTAAAATCTGTCTCGTTTCTCTAGGGTCGATAACATCGTCTACGACGCCTAGTTTAGCTGTTCTCTCGATGTTGAACTGTGGCCTTATCTCATTGACAAGGCGTTCCACCATCTCAGCAGGATTTTCGGCCTCAGCCAGTTGTTTCCTGGCAAATATGGAAACCATCCCCTCAGGCCCCATAACCGCTATCTCAGCTCCAGGGTAGGCGATCAATAAATCCGGGTCAAAGGACCTACCACACATGGCGTAATACCCAGCTCCGTAGGCTTTTCTAACAATGATGGTAAGTTTGGGGACAGTGGCTTCGGCGACAGCGTGAACCATCTTAGCCCCGTGCCTGATAATCCCAGACTTCTCCGCCTTGGAGCCGACCATAAAGCCGGGGACGTCGGCGAGGAAAAGAAGCGGGATATTGAAAGCATCGCAGAGCCAGATAAAACGGGCGGCTTTATCCGCAGCGTCGATGTCAATGACACCGCCGTAAAACATGGGGTTATTGGCAATAATACCAATCGAATAGCCAGCTATCCTTCCGAAGGTAACAATTATATTTCTTCCCCACTTCGGCTTAATCTCAAAAAAGTAACCATCGTCCACTATGTATTTTATGAGGTCGTGCATATCATAGGCTTCGCGAGGATTATCCGGTATAACATTCAATATACCATCGGCGATTAAAGCTTCGGAATTTCCAGACCATTCTTTTCGGGGTGGTTTGTGGTCGCAATTTTGGGGGAAGAAGGCCAGGTATTGCTTTATCGCTTTGATGCACGCTTCGTCTGTAGCTACTTCAAGGTCACCGCAACCGCTCATCTCACAGTGAACTTTAGACCCTCCCAACTCGTCTTCTGTTAAGGTCTCTTTGATAACCATCTTGACCAGAGAAGGTCCGCCCAATCCCATAAAACTCGTTCCTTTAACCATAGGCACGAAGTCAGAGAGACCGGGGATATAAGCAGTGCCGGCATACCCCGGTCCCATCATGGCCGCAACCTGAGGAATGATGCCCGACATCAGTGATTCTTCTTTAAACAGATAGCCAGAATCGGCAAACATGGGTATCATTTCACCACTTAGACCTCCACCACTGACCCTGGCACCACCTGAATCCCCCAGCCAGATCATAGGAATTCTCTGCTTGAGGGCGATCTCTCTTATTCTGGTCACTTTTCTTTCATTTGTTATACCCATAGAGCCACCCCTCACAGTAAAATCGTAAGCTGCCACGGCTACATCTCTGATGGTAACCCCGTCATTCATCTTACCATAGCCAGTAATGACTCCATCGGCTGGGACAAGCTCGCTTACACCGAATTCACTGCCGAGCATACCGACTTCGACAAAGGTGCCTTTTTCAATCAGGAGGTCAAGCCGCTCCCTGGCTGTCAACTTCCCTCTATCGTGATGTTTCTTGATGGCTTCTTCACCGCCCATCTTTTTGATTTCCTCACGAAACTCTGAAAGTTTCTTAACCTCTTTTTTCATTACGTCACCCATTCTTCTCCTCCTTTAGCCTTAATATGAAGTGGGTATCATAGTTTCCCGATTTGAACATTTCAGAACGAAAAGCTGTCTTCAAGAAAGGGATATTGTTTTTTATACCTGTAATTTCGTAGTTATCCAGGGCTTCTTGCATCCTTATTATAGCCTTATCTCTGTCTTCACCCCAAACGATTAATTTAGCAATCAAGGGGTCGTAAAATTGGCTGATAACGTCCCCCGCCCTGTATCCAGAATCAACCCTTATCCTTTCACCACGAGGCTCTATATAAGAGATTATCTTGCCTGGTGATGGGTAGAAATTTTTTGAGTCCTCAGCATACACCCTGGCTTCAAGCGCCCACCCTTTCCACTTAAGGTCGCTTTCTTCAATGGATAGATGCTGGCCTGAGGCTATCCTGATCTGTTCCTCAACCAAGTCAAAACCGGTTATCATTTCTGTAATCGGATGCTCTACCTGAAGCCTAGTATTTATTTCTAGAAAATAGAAGTTTCTGCTTTTATCGATAACGAACTCTACGGTTCCCGCATTGGTATAGCCAAGCTCTTGGGCCAGCCGCTTGGCTGATTGCCTTATTCCTTGTCTCAGTTCAGAAGTGGTAAATGGTGAAGGTGACTCTTCAATCACTTTTTGATGTCGTCTCTGTACTGAGCATTCTCTTTCCGGGAAAGTAACTACGTTACCCTTTTCGTCACCGATAATTTGAATTTCTATGTGGTGAGGTGACTCCAGATATTTTTCAACATAGACCCTGTCGTCGCCGAAAGCTAGCCTTGCCCGGTTTGTAGCAGCATCAAAAGCATCCGCTACTTCTTCCATTCTCTCTACTTTCATCATACCTATTCCACCGCCACCGGCTGATGCCTTAAAAATTACTGGGAAGGAAAGCTTTGCTGCCCATTCTTTCGCTTCATCGACACTGCTCAATATGTTGCTGCCTGGTGGGGTCGGTATCCCTAAGTTTGTAGCCATTTCTCGGGAACGGGCTTTATCTCCCATTCTGTGAATGACTTCTGACCTTGGCCCAATAAATATTAAGCCTTGCTGTTCGCATCTTTGGGCAAATTCCCAATTCTCAGCTAAGAAGCCGTATCCCGGATGGATGGCGCTTACGCCTGACTCTTTAGCTATAGCAATAATTCTATCAATATTAAGATAGCTATCTTTGGGTTTAGCACCCCCCACCTTCACTGCCCTATCTGATTCCTGGACGAATAGAGCCGTCTCATCTATGTCCGAATATATAGCTACGGTCTCAATGCCTAACCTTTTAGCAGTCCTGATGATGCGGCGTGCGATTTCTCCACGGTTGGCGATGAGTATAGATTTGAGCATAAGACCTACTTAATTAACTTATCTGCCTTGGTTACCCCGCCACCGCTCATTGTACCACTTCTCAAGTCAGAGTTGCCGACATATAAGCTGCCATTGATAGCTTCCGTGCCGGCTCGGTTAAAATCCTGGTGGCGACCGATATTGCCGCCCGTGGCATTGATGTTTTGCGTATTTCGCACGTCATTAATTACGACATGCCGGAGACCACGGATGCCTACACTCACCGAAGAATCTACCGTTCAGTATTTCACCGTCATTGCGAGTCCTTCCGTTGAAGGACGTGGCAATCTCCTCCGCTCATTCTGGACCTTCCTTCCGCTCATTCTGAGCCTGTCGAAGAATGTACCTTTCAGTTATTTCACTTGTCATTGCGAGTCCTTGCGCTGAAGGACGTGGCAATCTCTACCGCTCATCCTGAGCTTGTCGAAGGATCATTCCGAGCCTGGGCAAAAACTGGAGCGCCGGAAGCTGAAAGGCTTTGATTACGCAGCGCCTGCCGCCAGATAACAAAACATCCTCTCCCCAGGTCAATTACGACGGCATACTCCGCAATAAAGGCACGCTGTTACCACATTTCGACTACCAGTGACATGGATGGGTTTACGCATCGTCCAGTCATGCTTCGATAGCAAAATACTACCCGCAAAATGATAAGCTACTTCCGCGCCCTTTAATGCTTGCCGTAAATCGGAATATAACTCTATTTTATGCCTTATAGCTATAAGATTAATCCAGTTTAGAACTTCATAATAAGGCTGAAAAGCGATAATAAGAAATTTCATAGAATTACTTCAGTACACGTGGTAGAATTAATTTAATGCCTTCATACTTGAATGATATATTTTCATTGATTCGTGATGTTATCGTAGCTATATCAGCAGCTATTGTTGCTATTTTAGCTTTTTGGGGACTAAATAGATGGCGCAAAGAAATAGCAGGTAAAGCAAAATTCGAGCTTGTACGGAATATTATGTTAATTAATAGTAAGTTTGTAAATAGTTTTATATCAGCAAGGAATATATTTACGTATTCCGGGGAATCAGTAGGGAGAGAACGGAAAGAGGGAGAATCCGTTCAGGAAACGCAGACACTAAATGAATGGTATGCCAAAGCTAATCGAGTTAGGCCAATGGCCGAAAACCTAGAAAAACTTCAAGAGTTAGGCTGGGAAGCTGAATCCCTTTTGGATAGCGAATCGAGCAAACAAATTACCGAAACGATAAAGATTTATAGAAAATCATATGCAGAAGTGCTTACTTCTATAAATTCATACTTTCAAACACAACATGAAGAAATTATGAAAAATAGGCCACATCGTAATCAGAAATGGCTTCAAGAATTACATAAAATGATCTATGGGCTTGAGGATGATGATATATCGAAACGGATTATAGATGCCAAAGAAAAACTCGCGGTAGTCTTAAAAAAGTTCGTAAAGTGATTCTTAATGTGGCTATAGATTATAAATTCTGCTCTGATGAAAAAGAACGAATCATTCACGTTAAAATACAAGCCAGTTTTTGACCGAGATCTGGATGAATGGGTCCTGCAGGTTCCCAGCACTAAGGTCATACGAACGGAGGATGATTTCTATGAAGTTCGTTTGCCCGTATATGCGAGTCGAGCACTGGCAATCGGAGGGAATATCCTCAGGAATCATCGCAAGAAATACCGTGAATGGCTGCTGGCTCAGCAGGGTGGATTATGCGCCGTTTGTGGAAAAAGATATGAACCGGATAACCCGTGGAATCTTGATCACCAGCCTCCCCTTGCTGAACCAGGTTCTAAGTTCATCGACTATGAAAAGGTAACGCATAATAGGGTAATACATCGCCGATGTGACCCCGCCCAACGATCAAAAAAGAGAATGTAAAACTTTTTAATCTGCATATGAATGTTGAAAGGCTTTGATTAGGGCGCGCCTGCCGTCTACTAAAAACAAATTGTCGGTAGAAGAACATGCAAACATATGTGGGCATAACGGACCGCGATTGGTTTGAGCTTCTGAGAACTATTCCTCAATTGGATGAAGTCAACTTTTGGCAACCGTCCGGTAACCGTCAATTCAAAGCCCTTAAGCCAGGCGAATTGTTTCTTTTCAAGTTGCATAGTCCCCATGATTACATCGTAGGCGGCGGCATATATGCTCATTCAAGTCTTCTTCCAATTAGTCTAGCTTGGGAGTCATTCGGGGTATCAAATGGTGCCAGAAACCTATCTGAAATGCGCAAGCGTGTGGAAAAATATCGCCGTACAGTTGAATATCGTACAAATGACTATATAATAGGTTGCATCCTTCTTGAACAACCTTTCTTTCTCCCGGAGACGGCATGGATACCAGTTCCGTCAGACTGGAAGACTAATATCGTGCAAGGACGTAGGTATGATCTGTCAATTGAACCCGGGCTTTCACTCTGGATTCAATTAAATCGAGCAATGCCTGTCGCATCCTCAGTACGGGAAGAGATAGCTCGATATGGTCAACCAATTCTAACCTTACCACGACTTGGCCAAGGGTCATTCCGCATTCTGGTAACAGATGCGTACGAACGCCGGTGTGCAGTAACAAACGAGAGGACGCTTCCTGCACTTGATGCCGCCCATATAAAACCTTATTCGGAATCCGGCCAGCATATTATAAGCAACGGAATTCTTATGAGACGCGATTTACACGCTCTCTTCGATAAGGGCTATATAACGGTAACACCTTCAATGAAAGTAGAGGTTAGTCGCAGAATCAGAGAGGAATTCGAAAACGGCAGAGACTATTACCGTCTTCACGGTAGCACAATCCGCCTTCCAGTTGGTCCCGAAAACCGTCCGTCACTTGGTTATATAGAATGGCACAATTTAAATATTTATCGCGGTTGATATCGACTATCGCCCAATAGCTACTGAATTTGATTCGAATTTTTTATTAGAAATCTAGCCGTGGTCTTCCTTCCAGGTCTGTGCCCTGTGCATCACGCCACGGGCGTCGGTCAGGGAAACTTCAGTGTACTGCGGGCCGGCAAGCATGACGGCAATCTCCCTAGTGCGTTCCTCGCCTTCAAGTGGCTGAAGCATGCTGACGGTCCGGGCGCCTGCTTCTTCTTTGTGAACGTTGTAATGCGCATCGGCAAAAGCAGCTATCTGGGGAAGATGAGTTACGCAAATCACCTGGCGGTTCTGAGCTAGTGTCCAGAGTTTCTTGCCTATTATTTCGCCGCTCCTGCCTCCCACACCGATGTCTATCTCGTCGAAAATGAGAATGGGGATACTATCAACCTCTGATAGAGCACATTTCAGCGCCAGCGTAAAACGGGAGATTTCACCCGTAGAAGCAATCCTGGTTATGGGCTTGACAGGCTCCCCGGGATTGGTCGAAGCCATGAACTCAACCACATCAACTCCCTCGTTGTTGAAGGCATAAGTTTTATCGTCAGGTAGAGGAATACCTTCTTCAGCTTCCTCCCGTGTTATGGATACCTCGAATTCAACCTGCGACATGCTCAAATCTTTAAGTTCCTTCTTGACCTCGGCGACCAGCTTCTCCGCCGTCGCTTGGCGCGCTGTGGACAGCTCGGAGGCTATCATGCCCATCTCCACCTTGAGCTCAGTGCGCATCTTCTCCAGCTCAGCCTGCCTCTCTGAAGAACGCGAGATTCCCTCCAGCTCTTTTTCAGTCTTGTCCAAGTAGAACAGTATGTCAGCGATGGTCTGACCGTATTTCCGTTTTAGACCTTTTATAACCTCAAAACGAGATTCCACCTCTTCCTGCCGAGCCGGATTCTGCTCCAACCTTCCGCTGTAAGCGCTAATTTCCCGCGCTGCCTCCTCGACCCGATACACGGTCTCTTCGAGAGAACTTAATTGCTGGCTAAGCGTGGGGTCCAGTTCGACGAGCTTCTTCATAACTGCAAGTGCTTCATTCAATTTGTCCAGAGCCGGAGCTGAAGCATGTGAGGCATCTTCCTTGGCTAGAGCCTGGTAGGCTTCGTAAGACATTGCCTTCAGCTTCTCAGCCGAAGAGAGGAGAGTTCGTTCTTTTTCTAGCTCTGCCTCCTCCCCGGGACGCAACTCAGCTTTTCTTATCTCATCGAGCTGGAAGCGCAGGAATTCCTGGCGGCGAGCGGCATCTTTCTCGGCTTCAACCAATGCCTTTAGCTCCTGCTCCAGTTTATGAAGCTCCGCCACTTTAGCGGTGAAGCTATGCCGCAGCTCCATGGTATGACCATAGGCATCCAGGAAATCCAGGTGATACTTCATATCGAGGAGAGACAGGTGCTCACTCTGGCCGTGAATATCGATTAGCAGGCGTCCGATCTGGCGCAGAATGCCTCTGGTAACGGCATGTCCGTTGACCCTGACAATGCCGCGCCCATGCCTTTTGGATTCGCAACTGATAACCAGATTATCCTCATCTGATTTCAAGCCATTTTCGTCCAGGAGTTCCCTGAGCTGCGCCAGGTATTCATTATCGGGCAGGGCGAAAATACCTTCGATTTGGGCTTCGTCGCTGCCATGGCGGATAACCTCTTCGCCCACTTTCCCTTCCAGCAGCGTCTCCACGGCATCGATGAGCAGTGATTTGCCGGCACCTGTCTCGCCGGTGATAACATTCAACCCGCGGCTCAGGTTCCAGTCGATGCTCTCGATGATTCCCAGGTTCCTGACTCTTATTTCGAGTAACAAACTATGGTCTCCAGCAAGTGGTAATGAAGCTGGTTTATATTTTACCACTTATGGCTGGATTGGAAATAGCTGACATAAATGGGTAGATTGGAGCATCGGCTCCAATCTTGCCTGGAGCGGATGCTCCAGGCATACCCAAGGTGCATTCTTCGACAGGCTCAGAATGAGCGGAGAAAGAATTATTTCTTATTCCCTCTCCCTTGACGGGAGAGGATTAAGGTGAGGGTGAATGTATCATTTTGGTTTTTAACTTTTGGTTTTTGATTTTGTCTTCCCCCTCACTCTAACTCTCTACCCTCCAGGGGAGAGAGAAGGTTTTTTAATTCCCTCCATCCAGGGGAGGGAGGATTTTTGTTAATTCCAACTTTGAGGGATACTTAATTTAGGGCTATTATATACTTGATTAACTAAAATCTGGGATTGAAAGGAAGGAGGTCAATAAGAAATGAAGAAAATGATAAACAAGTTTGGCAAACTAACGACAGCGTCCTTTATTATAATGGGTGTTGGCATAATTGTCTTCATACTAAGTTTTCCCCTGTATATATACTATGGTATAGATACAGACATACTCGGTTTCACAATCGTCTTAATTGGCCTTATTATTTATATTATAGGACTAATTCGCAGGAAAAAATTAAGTAGAGTCAAGTTAGCACTTTTAATTGCACTTGTTTCTGTTCTAAGTATACCGATCTTGAGTTTGATTGTAAGTGTGATTTACTACCTTATAACAGGCAAAGAACTAGGAAATTGAGGAGCTAATGGATAGCAAAAACATGTCCGGCATTGGTGGTTGGGGTCAGGGAGAGAGAATTAGCTATCACAGTATCAAATACTCTAAAATAGCCATGCTGATAAGTAAATACAATGCGTAAGAACGAGAATTAGCTTGAACTATCGAGATGATTTAAGAAACATAGTCATAATCGCCCACGTCGACCACGGCAAGACGAGCCTGGTGGATATGATGCTGAAGCAAAGCAAAATCTTCCGCGATAACCAGCAGGTGGGCACCTTGATACTCGACCGGAACGCGCTGGAACGGGAGAAAGGCATTACCATACTGGCCAAGAACACAGCGGTAATCTACCTCGGCGTAAAGATAAATATCATAGATACTCCGGGCCATGCTGATTTCAGCGGTGAAGTAGAGCGGGTCATGAATATGGCAGATGGCTGTCTGCTGCTGGTTGATTCCATCGACGGGCCTATGCCCCAGACCAGGTTTGTGCTGAAACAGGCGCTGAATAAGAAGCTGAAACCGATTGTGGTCATTAATAAGATAGACAGGGTAAATTCCAGGATAGCCGAGGTGGTTCGTCTGACTCAGGACCTGTTTCTGGATTTAGCCACCGACGCCGACCAGCTTGATTTTCCCATACTATACGCCAGCGCCAGAGACGGCACAGCTAGCACCGACCCGGAGAAAGAAGGCGAAGACCTTATACC
>JBAVQV010000121.1:0-10338 GCA_049694415.1 Dehalococcoidia bacterium | reverse complement strand
GTGTCTTTGGCCTCAGCAACGAGTACCTGACAGCCGCTATCTCTCAGGTTCTGGGCATGAGCATGTCCTTGCGAACCAAAACCAATAATGCCGATCTTCTTGCCCTTGAGTAAGTCTAGTTTGGCGTCCTTCTCATAATAAATTTTAGCCATGATGCCTCCTTAAATATTTATTCTATGCGCACTACCGGATTTGACTATTTTCGTGTCGTCACCAGTCTGGTGGGATGTCGGCTTCTGGTGGCAGTGCTTTCGGCAATTGCTTTGATACTTTCGTCTCCCTGGACTCCTCAACCTGCAACGGACCGGCACCACCTCGGGTTACAGCGATACGACCCGTCCTGGCTATCTCTCTGATACCAAAGCCACGCAGAAGTTCTAGCAAAGAATTGACCTTGTCTTCATCCCCCGTGACCTCCACCATCACTGAATCAGAGGAAACATCCACTATATTAGCCCTAAAGATATCTACTATCTGGATGATCTCGCTGCGGATGGACGCAGTTGCTTTGACTTTAATCAAAGCCAGCTCTCGAGCCACTGACTCAATATTAGTTATGTCAACTATCTTAACCACTTCTATAACCTTATCCAGTTGTTTACGGACCTGCTCCACCTTGGCATCGTCGCCTTCCACGATGATAGTCATTCTAGACAGATTAGGTTGCTCGGTGTGTCCTACAGCTATGCTATCGATATTAAAGTTACGCCGGCGTAAAAGGCTAGACACCCGATTAAGCACTCCCGGCTTATCTTCAACCAAGGCAACTAAGATATGTTTCGTATTAGACAATGACCTCGTCCTCCTCTCGTTCTATTCTAAAATCATTTACTCGAACGAGTCACTTTTTCTGGACTTGGCATTTCCATAGCCTCGATCAGTGCTGCTCCCGGTGGTACTATGGGAAAAACATTCTCCTCAGGTTCAACAACAAAATCTAGCAAGAACGGGCCGTTATGGTCCATCGCTTTCTCTATTGACGAGACCACCAATTTCTTATCTGACACTCTCATTGCCGGTACGCCATAAGCTTCAGCTATCTTCACGAAATCCGGCCCGGAAAGCGGCGTGTGAACATAGCGCCGCCCATAAAATAACTGCTGCCATTGCCTTACCATGCCCAGAAATCCGTTGTTTATGATAGCTATCTTGACGGCTATGTTTTCCTGTACCACCGTGGCTAATTCCTGTATCGTCATCTGAAAGCCACCGTCGCCGGCAATGCACCAAACCGTCTCATCAGGTTGACCGACTTTAGCACCCATGGCACCGGGAAGTTCAAACCCCATAGTCCCCAAACCACCTGAAGAAATAAAACTATTCGGTTTATCATAGAAATAAAACTGAGCCGACCACATCTGATTTTGACCAACACCGGTGACAATAATGGCATCACCTTTAGTAACCTCATAAATCTGGCGAATAACATATTGTGGTAAAAGAGAATCGCATTCCCTGATCGACAGCGCCGGATGCTCATCTCGCCACTTATCCACTTGATTAAACCAGTCCAGGTGTTCACGCGGCACAATTTGCTGATTTAAAACCCCGAGAACGTTCTTAACATCACCAACAATAGGCACGTCGACTCGTACATTCTTACCTATCTCGGCCGGGTCGATGTCAATATGAACAACACGAGCCTGCGGCGCAAAGTGGCTGACTACGCCGGTCGCCCGGTCATCAAACCGCATCCCAATGGCAACGATAACATCAGAATGGTGTACCGCTTTGTTGGCATAAGCCATGCCGTGCATACCCAACCACCCAAAGCTTAATACATGAGTTTCAGGAAAACAGCCAATCCCCAGAAGAGTCGTGACCACCGGTATCTGCGCACGTTCCGCCAAGTCCTTAAGCTCGGCGAAAGCCCGGGAGATTATCACCCCTCTACCGGCAATAATAATTGGACGCTCGGCGGCATTTATCACCTCAGCCGCTCTTTTAATCTGTGCTGGATGTCCAAACAGCGTCGGCTTATAGCCGGGCAAATTAACCTTTTCCGGATAAGCAAACTCCGCCTCTTGCTGAAAGACGTCGCGTGGTATGTCGATGAGAACCGGACCCGGCCTGCCGGTTTGAGCTATGTAAAAAGCTTCCTTAACCACCATAGCCAGATCTTTAGCATCAAGCACCAGATAGTTGTGCTTGGTAATAGGCAGGGTAATACCGGTAATATCTATCTCCTGAAAAGCATCTTTGCCAATGAATGGTCTGGCTACCTGACCGGTAATAGCCACCACAGGAGATGAATCCAGGCAAGCGTTGGCGATTCCAGTAACCAAATTAGTGGCTCCTGGTCCCGAGGTTGCCAGACATACCCCGGCCTTTCCCGTAGCCCGGGCATAGCCGTCAGCAGCGTGAGCTGCGCCCTGCTCGTGGCGAACTAAAATATGCCTGATTTTTGGGAATTGCGGCAAAGTATCGTACAACGGCAATACGGCTCCGCCGGGAAAGCCAAACACGACTTCGACGCCTTCCCTGACCAGGCTTTCACATAAAATCTGGGCACCCGTCTTCTTCATAAATGTCTCCTATTTAGGGAATACTGCCCCTGTGCTGGCCGAGCCAACGTTTTCAATATATCTCCGCAGATAACCCGTCTTTATCTTAGATTTGTACTCCGGCAGCCTGGACAGCCGTTTTTTAATCTCTGCGTCACTCACTTTCAATTCCAGCTTATGTTCCGGGATATTTATACTAATGATATCCCCATTTTTGACTGCGGCTATAGGCCCGCGGCTGGCTGCTTCAGGTGCTACGTGCCCTATGGCAGCCCCTTTGGTACCACCGGAAAATCTACCATCGGTTATCAGTGCTACATCTTTATCCAGCCCCATACCGTCCAATAGCGAAGTCGGCGTCAGCATCTCCCGCATACCCGGTCCGCCCTTGGGACCTTCGTAACGAATGACTATAACATCGCCCTTTTTAATCTCACCCTTCATTATCCACTTGGTCGCTTCCTCTTCATTCTCAAAGACTCGAGCCGGTCCCTCATGCACCATCATCTCGGGGTCAACCGCACCACTCTTCACTACAGCTCCCTCAGGTGCCAGGTTCCCAAAAAGAATTGCCAGACCACCGGTCTTAGAATGTGGCTCCGCTACCGAACGGATAACCGCGCGGTTCTTAACTCTGCCTTCCTTTATGATGGCCGACATCGGTGTTAATAACACAGTCTTACACTTGCCGTTCAGGAAGTCAGCTATCTCATGCATCACCGCGGGAATTCCACCTGCCAAATCGAGGTCTTCGATATGGACTTCGCTGGCCGGACTCAGCTTAGCGATATGCGGAACGCGCTGGCTTATCTTATTAATCACCGATAGCGGAAAATCGATATCAGCTTCATGTGCCAGCGCCATGAAATGCAGCACTGAATTTGTGCTGCCCCCCAGCGCCATATCGACAGCGAAAACATTGGCAATGGAGTCCCTAGTAATAACATCCCTCGGTAACAAGTTCTTTTTCCATACAGCCATTAGCTGCTTACCTGCCTCCATGGCCAAAACGATTCTCCTAGAATCCACGGCCGGTACAGTGCCATTGCCCGGCAAGGCCATGCCCAACGCCTCGGTTAAGCAGTTCATGGTGTTGGCAGTGTACATTCCGGAGCAGCTCCCATATCCGGGGCAAGCGGCAATCTCAATCTCCTCAAGCTCAGTCTCGCTCATTTTCCCACTGGCAACACTACCTACGGCGTTAAAAACAGAGATAAGGTCCACTGTTCGGCATTGACCGTCCTTATTCATGCGCCCTGCCAGCATCGGGCCGCCACTGATAAAGATAGATGGAATATTCAATCTTACGGCAGCCATAAGCATACCGGGCACGATTTTGTCACAATTCGGTATGAAGACGAGCGCATCAAACTGGTGCGCCTCGACCATAATCTCTATGGAGTCGGCAATCAGTTCCCGGCTGGGCAGGCTGTACTTCATCCCCGGATGGTTCATGGCGATGCCATCGCAGATGCCGATGGTGTCAAATTCGAAAGGTACGCCACCCTGGCTGCGGATTCCTGACTTTACCGCCTCAGCAATGCCACGCAGATGAATATGGCCGGGCACGACCTCGTTGAAACTGTTGACCACGCCAACAAAAGGTTTGGAAAAGTCGTCGCGACTAACGCCAACAGCCCGAAGCAAAGCGCGATGTGGCGCCCGCTCAATGCCTTTTTTAACACTATCACTACGCAATGTCTTCAAAACTGTCTCCTCATGCTGAAATGACGGACAATGCGGGAGGTTAAGGTTATTGTAGTAAACTAGCATAGCAGCTAGCCATTGTCAAGCTAAGCCGCTTCCAGACCGCGTATCTTTTCCAGACGACGTAAATGTCTGCCGCCCTCAAAAGTGGTGGAAAGATAAACTCTTACAATATCAAGTGCCGAAGCTATATCGAGAGTATCCTGACCTAAACAAAGAACATTGGCATCGTTATGCCGTCGCGCTCGCTCAGCACCAAATTTAGTGCAACATAGAGCCGCCCTTATGCCCTTTACCTTGTTGGCCGCTATGCTCATGCCTATGCCACTGCTGCAAATCAGAACCCCCTGCTCGAACTCTCCCGCGGCCACAGCTTCAGCTACTTGTTTGGCAATGTCAGGATAATCCACGGGGTCAGTACTGTAGCCGCCAAAATCCTGATAATCATGCCCTAATTCATCAAGAAGACCCATAATCGTTTGCTTAAGCTCTAAACCGCGATGGTCACAACCCAGAGCAATACGCACTTTTGCCTACCTCCCTCGCATATTCAAAATTGTCTGTGAGTCTACTCTTCATTCTGAATCCTTCTTACCCGTCATTCTTAGGGCGCACTCCTCTTTTTGTGTCATTCTGAGTGTAGCGAAGAATCTCACTCCGGGTAGGCTCCGTTAAGAATCTGAGTCCCTTCGCTACCGCTCAGGGTGACAATTGAGTATGCGCATATTCCCGGCATACTGACTTAATCTTTTCTTCGGATATAACTCCTCGACGTAAAATGACCGGTGTCTCACCGGTAACGTCAACCACTGTAGACTCCAATCCACCGGTACATCTACCCATATCGATAATCAGGTCAACCTGGCTGCCAATCTGTTGGTCGACTTCTTCGGCTGTCATGGGACTGGGCTTATCGCTAATGTTGGCACTGGTTCCAATTATAGGTGCACCCAACCCGCGAATCAGCGCAAGTGGGACAACATGGTCGGGAATTCGCACAGCTACTTTATTGCTACCGGCAGTAATGATATCAGGAAGTGTATCTTTTTTCGGCAGCACTAAGGTCAACCCCCCAGGCCAGAAATGTCGCATCAAGTACCGGGCTGTTTCAGGCACGGCGGCGACGATATCATCCAGCTGCGTTGAGTCAGCCAGCAAAAGGGGCAGCGGTATATGCCTGGGACGTTGCTTAACTCTATAAATCCGCTCCGCCGCCTCAATACTGAATACATCACCCCCCAACCCGTAGACCGTATCTGTAGGGAAGGCAACAATGCCACCGTCCTTAAGTATTTCGATGGCTCTGTCAACCTGTAACATCACTTGCTGGGATAGATTACCCACTGCTATTCCACCTTTACTAAAAAAGTCGACTATCTTGTACTGAAATTCTTAACCAGAAAGGCTTGAATCACCGGACCAACGCCGGGATATTGCCACATATAATCGTGGCCTGGCGCTTCCATTCCCAGACCGAAATTGTACGGCCAAAAGACTAGAACCGCCCTGGTTACGAGCCAGTCAATAGGCGTGAAAGCAGGTGCCTTATTTAATATAAATATCCTCACCAGATTAGCCTTTATAAGTCTCACAATATCCCTGTGGGTAAGGGCATCGGCTCCGACTCCATTATTGTCTATCACCAACGACCGGCCAGTTTTAGACACCCTATGCCAGAAAGGAATCCCAATTTGAATAGAGTACACTTCCGGGTTTGACTGTAGACGCGTGATTACTTCGCCGGCGTAGGCGGCACCATTGCTCTGTCCGGTAATTATCACTTTCAAGCCACTAACGTGCTTGGTTAGAAAATCGATCTTGGCTGCTAATTCCTTAGCCTTCGAGGGATAATGTGTTAGTTGTTCCTTAAGTTCGAAGACATAGCCTAATAAGCCTTTCCCTGTCCGAATATCTTCAACTTCGTAGTAATTATATCCCAACCCGGTCAGCTCAGATTCGATTCCGACCAGCCAGGTCTGCCCCTGTGTATCAGCCTCCAGTGGCTTCTTACCCCAACCACCTGCCGTGCAGAAAATGGCGAAGTCGTGGTCTTTGACCTTGTAATAAAGGCCGAGTAACTGGCTGACGAACTGCTCTTGAGCTTGCTTGCTGGTTCCTACCACCTGTGAAGCCACATCCCAGGCCTGCTGCTCAATAGGGCTCATAGATTCAAAGTTAATTGCCGGCTGGCTTGCCTGCCCACCATGAGCCTTGTCGAAATAAGCCACCAGGCCGACAAGACAGGTGACTAGAAACACAGCCAACCCATATCTAAAAAACAAAAACAAACGCCTTCTGGTTTTCATAAATTTTAATCCCGCGTTATGCCTATATTTTAGCACCTTTACAATGTATCTGCCCAGCCAGACAGACAACAAAATCGTAGTACGTCACGTCGGGCTGTGATATACTTTACCCAACCAACAAATAGATGGACAAAAAGAGAAAAAGCCATCGTGTAGCTACCAGCGACGACATCGAAGTTTCTACCTACCTCGAAATCGCCAAAGAGCTTCAGGGCGAGCAACTTAAAGCCGAGGTAGAAACCATATCCCTGGGAACACGAGAGGCGATAGCTGTCATTGATTTTGGCTCTCAGTATAGCCACCTGATTGCCCGGCGGGTCCGAGAGTGCCATGTCTATTGCGAACTGATACCCTATGATGAACCATGGGAAAAAATAGCTTCCCTGCAACCTAAAGGTTTCATCCTGTCGGGTGGACCAGCCAGCGTATACCAGTCGAAGGCACCTTTGGCTCCAGCCCAGCTCTACGCCAGTCGCCTGCCTATCCTGGGTATATGTTATGGAATGCAAGCCATTGCTCACCAATTGGGGGGTAAGGTGGCACCAGCCGATAGGCACGAGTATGGTCAGGCTATCTTACATATAAGCGATAAAGAGTCGCCGCTCTTCACCGGCCTGCCGACTTCTATCCCAGTCTGGATGAGTCACGGTGACCATATAGTAGAAATGTCACCCGGATTCAAAGCTCTGGCTTACACTGAAAACTCCCCCGCGGCAGTCATAGGTAATGAGGCAAATATCTTCGGGCTGCAGTTTCACCCTGAAGTCGCCCACACGCCAAATGGGAAAACTATTATTCAGAACTTCCTTTACCGGATATGCGGCTGTCAGGGCACCTGGACGCCAAGTAGCTTCATCAACGAGAGCATAAACACAATAAGACAACAGGTTAAAGATGGCAAAGTCATCTGTGCGCTCTCGGGCGGCGTTGACTCAGCGGTGGCAGCCACTCTTATCCATCAGGCTATCGGTAATCAATTAACCTGCATCTTTGTTAACAACGGTCTACTGCGTCGTGAGGAGGCGGAACGAGCCCTTAATACTTTCCGAAATAACTTAAAAATGAATGTGGTCTATGTGGACGCTTCCGCAAGATTTCTCAGGCGGTTAAAAGGGATATCTGACCCCGAGGTCAAACGACGTCGCATAGGCCAGGAGTTCATCAAAGTTTTTGAATACAAAGCAGGCAAACTAGGAAAAATCGATTTCCTGGCTCAGGGCACACTTTATCCCGACGTCATTGAAAGCACCTCCAAAGAGACTAAGGCTGCCGCCAGAATAAAAACCCATCACAACGTCGGCGGCTTGCCTGCCAAAATGTTACTCACTCTGATTGAGCCGCTGCGCTACCTGTTCAAAGATGAGGTCCGAGAGGTCGGCTTGGCTCTGGGCTTACCTGATGATATGGTCTGGCGTCAGCCCTTCCCCGGCCCGGGACTCGCCATACGCATCATCGGAGAGGTAACAAAGGAACGCCTGGAGATACTGCGAGCCGCCGATTGGATAGTCATGAACGAGATTAAAAAGGCAAAGCTGTATCGCGAGCTATGGCAAAGTTTTGCCATTCTCACCGATGTCAGAAGCGTAGGCGTCATGGGAGACTTCCGCACCTACGGCTACCTGGTAGCCGTTCGCGCCGTGACCAGTCAGGACGCTATGACCGCCGACTGGGCACGCCTTCCCCATGACCTCCTGGCTCGCATCTCCAGCCGCATTGTCAACGAGGTACCCGGTGTCAACCGCGTGGTATACGATATCACCAGCAAACCACCATCCACTATAGAGTGGGAATAAACGAAAGCCCGTTATGTTCGGCTGGCTGATTGCCCTCATCACCTTCCCCGGCATCATACTTCACGAATGGGCTCACAAGTTTTTCTGCGACCGTACCAATGTGTCCGTCTACAAAACATGTTATTTCAGGTTGGGTAACCCTGCAGGATATGTTATCCACGGCCCGGTAGATAACTACGGGAAGGCCTTTCTAATCAGTACCGCACCCTTCATGATAAATACAGCCATCTCCGTAATCTTGTTCTTCATCGCCGTAATCCTATCCCACGGCTTAGCCGCCTACATCCTCTACTGGCTGGGCATATCCATAGCTATGCACTCATTCCCCAGCAGCCAGGATGCCGACAACCTCTGGAGCTATTCAAAAGGAGCCTGGCGGCGTAATCCTCTGGTGCTATTCGGCTTCCCGGTCATTGGCCTGATAAAGCTGGCGAGGCTTCTAAACGCCATCTGGTTTGACCTGGTCTACGCTATCGCCTTGCTCTTGCTCATAGCTTTTCTTGTCAAGGGAAGCAGCTTATTCACCGCCTTTCCACAATCATTCTGAGCCCTTCCCTGTCATTCTGAGCCCTCCCTGTCATTCTGAGTCCTCCCTGTAATCCTTAGCCCTCTCCTGTCATTCTGAGCGCAGCGAAGAATCTCACCCCACGCCTGTTTGGGCCGTCCTTCAGGTCGGCCCAAACTGCCAGGGCCAAAGCCGCTGTCCCCACATGTGGGAGAACGGCGCCAAAATTTTTAAACAGAAGACGGACTTTAACGCTCGTGCGAACAGCTTGTTTTGTTTGACAACCACCAGCCATTATTATATACTTTAAGTTTACATGGCTGGTGTACACCCGCATACCTGATTGACCCAAGGTCATTGTTACTGTATACTTATGCGGCTTGGTGTACACCAAGCCGCTTTGTACTTTAAAAAGTGAATAGGTTTTGTGTTCAACCTGATGTAGGTCAAAGAGAAAAGGGCACAGGGCGGATGCCTTGGCATTAGCAGCCGAAGACGGGCGTGGCAAGACTGCGATAAGCCCCGGTGAGCTGTCTAGCAAGCCTAGCCGGGGATACCCTAATGGGGCAACCCGCCTGGGTAAAACCCAGGCTCTCGCCAAAAGCGAGGGGGTACCAGGAGAACTGAAACATCTTAGTAACCTGAGGAAGAGAAATCTAATGAGATTCCCGGAGTAGTGGCGAACGAAATGGGAAGAGCCTAAACTCGATTGACTTAGTGGGCTTAGGCCCTATGTCAGTCGAGAGTTGTAAGACGCAAGATACGGAGCCTAAGAGCCGTAACAGAGTAAAAAAACTTCTGCCTAGTCAAAGGTCTCTGGAAAGAGCCACCAAAGAGGGTGATAGTCCCGTAGATTAAAGGTTGAAGTCTCTGCTTGTGTTCTTAAGTACCACGGGACACGAGAAATCCCGTGGGAATCTGGGGTGACCACATTCCAAGGCTAAATACTGCTAATGACCGATAGTGAACCAGTACCGTGAGGGAAAGGTGAAAAGCACCCCGAGAGGGGAGTGAAATAGAACCTGAAACCTTGTGCCTACAAGCAGTCAAAGGCCTGGCTTGCCAGGCTGATGGCGTGCCTATTGAAGAATGAGCCGGCGAGTTAATCTCTGTGGCAAGGTTAAGTAATTAAGTTACGGAGCCGTAGCGAAAGCGAGTCTGAATAGGGCATTCAGTCGCAGGGATTAGACACGAAACCGGGTGAGCTACCCATGGCCAGGATGAAACCCAACTAAACTTGGGTGGAGGTCCGAACCCGTGTACGTGGCAAAGTGCTGGGATGAGCTGTGGGTAGGGGTGAAATGCCAAACGAACCCGGAGATAGCTTGTACTCCCCGAAATGTATTTAGGTACAGCCTCAGGTAATAACTTTTGGAGGTAGAGCACTGGATGAGCTCGGGGCCGTGAGGTTACCAAACTCAACCAAACTTCGAATGCCATAAGTCCATATCCTGGGAGTGAGACTGCGGGGGATAAGCTTCGTAGTCGAGAGGGAAACAGCCCAGACCATCAGCTAAGGTCCC
>JBAVQV010000120.1:0-2145 GCA_049694415.1 Dehalococcoidia bacterium | reverse complement strand
TTTACTTTTGTAGTTTTCCCTTCCGCATCAGCCTCATAATGGTGAATCAAGGTTCCGCGTGCTGCCTCCACGCAGCCTATCCCGACCTTGCCCAATTTGAGATTCATGTTGCGTAGATCTTTACTGGTCAGCAAGGGGTCATTAACTATCCTCTGCATATGTTCCGCAGCTTGAAGAGCCTCAATCAACCTTGCCCAATGATAGGCCAGAGTATGGTGGCTCGGCTTACCACCCAGTATATCAAACATAGCCTCATATTCTTTCTGTGCCAGAGGCGTATACATGCTCTCGGCTGCATTCAATCTTGCCAGCGGCCCTACACGGTAAAGCGAAGTTGCCTCACCATCGTTCAGCCCATTCCACCCTATTCTCCTCAGGTGAGTCAGCCTTATATATGTCCAGGGTTCAACCCATTCACCTATGTGGTTCGCATAGTCGTGGCAGTCGAACAAAGCATATTCTTCGCCCTTGGGATTGACTACCCGGCATTTACCTTCGTAGAAGTTTACCCGTTTATTTTCATCAACCAGCCCCATATAATATGTGTTCAATTTGTAAGCGTCATTCAGGACAAGGTTTAGATATACCTTATTGTCCAGTACAATCTGTTTGAACAATTCCAGGGCAAACTGGACAAATTCAACAGAGAAGTCAGCAGTGTCCTTCATCCATTTCCGGTCCTCCTCTGTAATCCCCCGAGACACTCCTCCAGGTAAGCCACCTTCAGGGTGTGGAGGCTTACTGGCGATATACCTGATTATCTCACGGCATCTCTTCCGCACTTCAATTACTTTGCCACCGATTTCTAATCCCACTTTATTCACCACACCAAGGATATTCCGTTCTGCCGGGTCAGCATTTGGCCCCAGCACAAAGTCCGGTCCGGCAAGGATAAAGAAATGCAGTAAATGGTCTTCCACCATAAATGCATTGTAATGGAGTCCTCTTATCAGTTTTGCGGTAGGTGTTGGCTCTACCCCGAAAAGGTCGTCTAATGCCTTTACTGACGCCATATTATGAGGCGTGGGACAAACACCGCAGATATTAGGCATGATTCGCGGCAATTCCTCCACAGGCCTACCCAGGCAAAACCTTTCAAAACCTCTGAGTTCAACTACCTGCCAGTAGGCGTCGTCTACATTACCCTTATCATCTAGGAAAATCTCAATTTTCCCATGTCCCTCAAGCCTAGTTATCGGATTTATGGTTATCTTTTCGGTCACATTGCACCTCTTTCCTATCTAATTCCTTAACCTCTTTTTTTCTTTAATATTGAAGTTGGCACCGAGAATCTATACAGGTATCCTGCAAGGTCGGTAATCTGGTCCGCAATTCGGGTAATGTCTGCATCACTCTGTGCATCCAGAACCGATGCTAAAGCTGAAACAAACTTAGCGCCCGAATCGGCCACTCCCTCCACGGGACCAAAGCATCCCCGGCATGGGACGTTGATATTTATGCAGGACTCTCCGCAGCCATCCCTGGTGGCAGGACCCAAGCAAATTATTCCTTGCGCTAGAAAACAGGTATCGGGGGTAGCCTCCACCTCATGAATCCTCTTAATTTCCCTTATCGCTAGCCTCTCCGGCTTTGATTTATTTCGCTTGCAGCTATCACATAAAGCTCTCTGAGGCGCCAGAGTTGAGCCTTTGGGTGGAAGCTTATTTTCAAGAACCGCACTCAAGGCATACATTACTGAATAAGGGGGAGGAGGGCAACCGGGCAAATAATAATCGACATAGATTATGTCATTCAATGCATAGACACGGTCATAGAATTCTGGGAGAGTGAGCTCTTTTCCGTTGACACGACTTTTTGTCTGTGGATATACCTTATCCGGATTGACCACTGTTGGGGCATCACGATAAACCCAATTGAATATGTCTTCTTTCGTGGTGAGGTTGGCTAATCCGGGTGTTCCTCCAAGGCAAGCACAGGCACCAAAGGCAAGAATAATCTGAGATTTTTCCCTTAATAGCTTTGCTACCTCCTCCTGCTCAGAATTTCTGACATTTCCGCTTACCACACTCAATGCGATTTCGCCATCCTTCATAGCCTTGACGCTGTCGTATTTAAAGTCCAGCGCTACCGGCCACAAAACTAAATCAACCGCTCCGGCTACACTAAGAAGCACTTCATTTATGT